>CAMOWQ010000007.1 GCA_946628495.1 uncultured Treponema sp.
AAATAGCTCCTACGGGAGTCGAACCCGTCTCTCCGCCTTGAGAGGGCGATGAACTAAACCGATATTCGAAGGAGCCATAAAAAAAGGCTGAACCGTCCGGTTCAGCCTTAGTTCCCCAAGGAGGATTCGAACCCCCACAGTCAGAACCAGAATCTGAAGTGCTACCATTACACAATCGGGGAATAAGTGAATATAAATATACACACTTTTAATTATTACGTCAATACTAAAAATGATAAACCTGCAAAATTTTTTCAGATTTATCATTTTTTTTTCTGGTTTTTATTTTGTTGTCTTTTTCTTTGCAGTTGTTTTTGCTGCTGATTTTGGAGCAGGTTTCTTTGCAACTTTTGCCGCTTTTGGAACAGTTGTATCTACAACCGAATTGTCGTCATTTGCAAGTTCCGAACGGATATATTTATCGGCTTTCCAGTCGTTAATCCATTTTTTGCCGTTTGGTGTTTCAAGACAATATCTGAACTGATATTCAGTATTTGTATCGAGCTGTTTTTTTACAGAAAAAGATCCGTCTGGACCTTTTTTCATCGGAGTTGCAGTTTCACTCCAGCTGTTAAAAGTACCTGCAAGATAAATTTTATCAGCACCTTCAGCTGCATTTGGATTAACAGTGAAAGTAACTGTACACTTTTTTTCATCACTAGAGAAAGATTTTTTTAAAGACATGTTTTTTTCCTCCGAATTAATATAAAGAAAAGGGCCAGATAATCCCAGGCACCACTTTCATCCAAATACCGCTGCTTCGTTCCCGATCTGACGGGGTTTTCTGGCGAAAATGTGTAGGGCATCTGACCCATAGCGGAAAGATGGGGATTCGAACCCCAGGTAACATTTCTGCTACGCTTCCTTTCCAAGAAAGTACCTTAAACCGCTCGGTCATCTTTCCAACATAAAGTTTATCCGCATATAAAAATTTACAATTTTATTTTTTATCTGTCAACATTAATTTACCATAATCTTATAAACTTATGCAACATAAGCTTCAAGTCTTCTCATTCTTGTAGGATGCTGCATTCTTAAGATGGCATGTTTTTCAATCTGACGGATTCTTTCTTTTGTAAGATTGCAAACATCTCCAACTTCTTTAAGAGACATTGGCTTTGAACCGTTAAGACCGTAGCGCATTCTGATAACATCAGCTTCGCTTGGTTTTAATGTTTCGAGAACTTTTTCAATTTCCTGCGACATTGAATCTTCAAGAACTTTTTCTTCAGGTTTTTTGTTGATTGTATCTTCGCAGAAATCAGCAATTTTTACATTATCTGCACCTGCCGTTGTAAGTTCTGCATCAAGAGAAACCATGTCTTTTGAAATATTAAGCATTTCTCTTACATGTGAAGATGTCATGTTCAACATCTGAGCAATTTCTTCAATTTCGAGCTGTTCGGAATTTTTATTACCGATAGTTTTCTTTGCATGTTCAATCTGAACAAGTTCGTTTGCCCGGTTAAGAGGAAGTCTGATTGCACGGCTTTTTTCGCAGATTGCTTTAAGAATGCTCTGGCGAATCCACCATACTGCATACGAAATAAAATGATATCCTTTTGAAACATCGAATTTTTCAATTGCAGTTAAAAGTCCAAGATTTCCTTCGCTGATTAAATCTGTAAGATCAAGTCCGTGATTCTGGTATTTTTTTGCAACGTTTACTACAAAACGAAGATTTGCATTTATGATTTTAGCTCTGGCTTCAGCATCACCGGCTTTTGCTTTTATTGCAAGTTCAGTTTCCTGTTCATGGGAGAGCAGTGGAATTTTATTGATTTCTTTAAGATACATGGCCAAAATGTTTTCGTCGTTATTTGCTTTCATTTTACATCTCCATAAATAGGTTTTGTAAAATAAATAGCAATATTCGTGCCAAGTTATATAGGTGTGCGAAAATATTATATTTATATTTAAAATAATAAAAAAAACTTCAATCGGCAAGAAAAAAAATAAAAAAAATGGTTCAAAATTTCACATAAAAATAAAATACAGATAAAAATGGGTAATTTTGATACACAGTTTTAAAAGAGTTTCTGTATTGTGTCCTTTTGACCCATATCAATATTAAAATGTATATTTATGCATAAATGTACGCGTTTTATGCATTTTTTTTGCATATTTATTGACATAAAAGGTGGAATTTAGAATAATCTTACGTATGATTAATCCATTAGCACAAGCATTGAATGATACCCTTGCAGGGTCGGTTGTTGATTCTCTTCTTTCGGACATGGGAAGACGTCTTTATTTTCCAAACGGAATTATTTCTCAGGGTGGTGAGGCTGCCAAAGACGCTCATTATGCAAACGGAACTATTGGTATGGCCGTTTCTGGAAATACTCCAATAGAACTTAATTCATACAAAAAATCTATGCCGGATTTTAATTCCAGGGAAACCGTTGCATATGCAAAAACAGCTGGAAATCCTGATTTAAGAAAATTATGGAAAGAAAAAATCATAGAGAAAAATCCTTCTCTTAAGAACAAGAATTTTTCACTTCCTGTTCTTGTTCCTGGTCTTACAGCCGTTCTTTCTTATGTTGCAGATTTATTTATTGATGCTGATAAACCTTTGCTTACTGCTGAACCATGCTGGGATAATTACGAATTGATTACATGTGCAAGACGTGGTGCTGAATTCCATCAGTTTAAGTGTTTTGAAGGAAACGGATTTAATTCAAAGGCTTTGGAAAAAGCTATGCGTGAAGATGCAGAAAAATACGGTTCTGTTCGCGTTCTTTTGAATTTCCCGCAGAATCCTTCTGGTTATAGTCCGACAAAATCAGAAGCCGCTGAAATCTGTAATATCGTAAGAAAACTTGCAGAAGAAGGAAAGAAGGTTCTTGTTCTAAGTGATGATGCTTATTTTGGCTTGAATTATGAAGATGATATTGAACCTCAGTCGCTTTTTGCATACTTTGCCGATATGCATGAAAATGTTCTTGCAATTAAAGCTGATGGTCCTACAAAAGAAGATTTTGCATGGGGATTCAGAACAGGTTTTGTAACATTTGCTTCTAAAAATCTTACTGATGCACAGTATACAGCTCTTACAACTAAGTTTATGGCTGCAATCCGTTCTTCTGTTTCTTGTTCTTCAACTCCAGCTCAGAGCCTTGTTCTTCATGCATTGAATAATCCTGAACATAATGCTCAGAAAGCAGAATTAAGGGCAATGTTAAAGAGACGTTATGATTTGGTAAGAAAATTCGTAAATACACATGAATCATCGGTTCTTTCGCCAATGCCTTTTAATTCAGGTTATTTTATGAGTTTCTACGTTAATAATGGAAAAGCCGAAGAAATCAGAAAGAAGCTTCTTGCAGAAAAGGGAATCGGTATTATACAGATTGATCCTCATACACTTAGGGTTGCTTTTTCAAGTATTGATGAAGATAAGATTGATACAGTTTACTCGGAGATATATAATATAGCCGAGGCTATGTAACTGGTGTTTAGGCATAAATTATTTATCATCTTATTGACATTATCCGCAGTTGTTCTGTTTTCATGTTCAGATAATAAACATGCGTCTTTGAATCAAAACGAAAAGAAGAGGGTTATTATCTGGACAAACTGTACGGAATTTGCTCAGTATATTGAGCTGTTTAATAAAACTCATTCTCAGAATGATGCTGTTCTTGTTTATAAAGAAAATCCTGCTTTATCGCTGCAAACTGTAAAAGGCGAGGAGCGTCCTGATATAATTATAGGTCCATGGCTTAGAAATGATTCAACTCAGAAAGAGTTTATGTGCCTTGATTATCTTTTTTATAGAAATCAGCTTTCTTCGGAACTTTTTTATCAGAATTTGCTTGAAGCAGGAAAAGTTCGTAATAAGCAGTATCTTTTGCCTGTAAGTTATAATCTTCCTGCTGTAATTTTTTCTTCTGAAAATAAAAATCTTGTTTCTGATAATTATACTCTCACAATAAATCAGATTCGTTCGATTGGTTCTTCTTTTAATGAAAAAAATAAACGTGGGTTTTATACAAAAATAGGTTTTTCTCCGCTTTTGAATTCTGATTTTTTATACCTGACGACAAAACTTTTGGGAAGCAGCTTTCGCGAAGAAAAAAAGTCTGTTTTGTGGAATGATGATTCTTTTGAAAAAGGTGTTTCTTATTTGCGTGATTGGGTTATAACAGAAAACGGTTCTTCATCTGCTGAAAAAGATTTTGATTTTAAGTATCTGTTTATGCCTGATTATAGGCAGGTTACTTCTGGACGAACCCTTTTTGCATACACTGTAAGTAATAAATTGTTTAATATGATGAAGAAACAGGATCTTCAGCTTGATTACCGCTGGATTTGCAATGACCGTAAAATTCCTATGGAAGATTCATTTACGCTTCTTGGAATTTATAAAGATGCAGAAAATGTTCCTGGTGCTTCCGAATTTTTAATCTGGTTTTTTCAGGCCGAAAATCAACGTGCAATGATTGATAAAAAAATCAGTTTTAATCTTAATACAGAACAGTTTGGCCTTGCCGACGGTTTTTCTGCTGTAAAAGAAGTTACCGAAAGAATTCTGCCGACATATTATACTCAGCTTCTTTCGAATCTGCCTCCTGCAAGCATGATATCTGTTCCTGAAAAATTGCCGGCACGATGGAGCAGTTACAAAAAATCTGTTGTAGAGGCTTATATTGAGGCTGTTGTCTGTTCCGAAGACGATAAAAATGTACAGTCCATGCAGGAATTCGAATCTGAATGGGAAAAGAAAATCTTTGATTGATAATCTTTCTGTTTATTTAAGAACGACGTTTGGAATATTATCAACTATTTTCTTCTTGAAAATATATTTTAGCGGATGAAGGTCAAATGCATTCTGATACCATCCGCCAATATTATTTGTATTTATAACATTAAACGAAACCGGATGATAAACTGGAATTACCATGCCGCTTTCCAGAAGAACTTCTTCGGCTTGTGCAAGAAGTTCGTTTCGCATGTTATCTTTTGCAACCGCTGCCTGATTTAAAAGATTATCAAACTGTTCATTTTTCCAGCCAGAAACATTAAGTGTTGAATCTCCGCGGAAAAGTTCCAGAAATGCAAGAGGATCTGCAAAATCACCAATCCAGACATAAGAAAAAAGGTCTGAGGAACTGTACTGAACGCTAGGAATGTAATACAAGTTTGGAATCATTCTTACTGTAAAATCTACGCCAAGCGGTTCAAGAGCCTTTTGAATTTCAATAAGCATGTCTTCGGTATAGCTTCCTTCTGGAATATCCAAAACAAGAGGAAGTCTTTTGTCTGCATCAATATTGTAAAGTTTTCGTGCCTCGTCCATAAGAAGCAAAGCTTCCTGCGGGTCAGTGTAAGAAAGACCTTCGACGGTTGGATAGTTAGAAAGTGGAAAAACAAATGTTTGTGCAGGAACTATAGAATTTTTCCTAAGAATGTCCCAAGGAATTGCTTCAAGCACAGCCCTTCGAAATTCTTCATGATTCCAGATTTGAATTGAACCGTCTGATTCAGGTTTATTCTTAAAGAATATGTATGAAGTTCCGAATTCCGCATTCATTTGAATTGCATTTGGAATAAGAATATTGTTCGTGTTTATATTACCCGAAATAACCCAGTCTGCTTTTCCTGTGTTGTAAAGAAAGGTATTTTCTTCGAGGTCGTTTGACTGAATGAATGTAATTTTTTCGAGCCATGTATTGTTGTAATCCCAGTAATACGGGTTTTTTCGCAGTATGATTTTATCGTTTTGTAAATCGTCAAGAATGTACGGCCCTGAATAAACTGTAGGATTTCTATGAACGACACTGAATGCAGAATGGCAGAGAATTCTTGGAAGATAATTTGCAGGTGTTTTTAGATGAACTGAAAGTGTTTTTTCTCCTGTTGCCTTTAAACCAACGTTTTCTTTTGAGCCATGTCCTGTTCTGTATTCCTCTGCACCCTTAATTATATCGAAAAGTGAAGAATAAGGAGCTTCTGGTGTAGAAAGAAGCTGAATCCAGGAAGAAACAACATCTTCTGCGGTAATTGATTCTCCGTTGCTGAATTTTGCTTCATTACGAATTGTAAATGTCCATCGCAATTTATCGCGCGAAATCTTGTAGGATGTTGCAATTGCATATTGTGGATCCAATGTTACGGGATTGTAAGAAAAAAGTCCTTCGTAAAGTCCTGAATGAATTTGTGCATCTGAAGAGTAGGAGGTTGTCTGTGGATTTAAATCATGCGACGCGATGGATTCTATAATTATAAAATCATCCTGAAGTTTTTTATCAATCTGAAAGTTTTCCTGCTGATTGTTTTTATCTGTCTGAATTTCCTGTTCAGAAGGAAGCGGTTCATCCGTAACCTCCTGTGCAAAAAGCATGGAAGGTAGCAGAAGGCATACGGACAAAATTATTGTGCAAAGTTTTAAGTTCATTTTTTTATAATCAGTCATTTTTATTTAATCCAAGTCGCTGCATCTGTTCCTGTTCTTCTTTTATAGATGCATATTCTCCGCGTTTTTTATTAATTGCAATAATTGAATTTCTTAAGGCTGCAAGTTCAATTTTCATGCCGCGGAATTTAGATTTCTTTATAGGATCTGGATATTGTTTTAGATAATCATCTAAAGCATCTACCAGTGTATATACGCTCTGAACATCAGAAATCTGTTTGTTAAGGAAAGGCAGAATAACATCTTCCTTTGCAGAATTTATTTTTGTATATTCGGTGCCTTTTGCTGCAATTCCGTTATAAAGACGTATTTTTGCGTCAAGATTCTGAGTGAATTCTGCAACCTTAAGTTTCTGATGAGAAAGTGCATTTGTTTTAGGATCTTTTACAGGTACATCGATAATCTGTTCTTTATCGCGCAATCCAAGCAATTTTTTTAAGAAATTTCCGATTGCAGTTTTTAGATTTTTTGGTTTTGCAAAGAAGAATTCAAAATTTTCGTTCAGTTTGCCCTGTAACTGTATGATTGTAGGGGCAAGTCCGCCTAATGCAAAAACGGCATTCATCAAAATATCTTTGGTAGAAATTGTCTGCTTTTTCTTTTGTATTGTCTCGGTTTTTACTTCCAGACGTGCAAGAGTTTCAGCGCGGTATTTTTCCTGATCTGGTCCGAGATCTTCGTGTGTTATTTCAGAAATGAGTTCGTTTGGTATGTTTTTTTTGCTTATGATTTCCGGATAGAGACGTTTAATTTCTTCGGCTTCGGATTCTGCAGAAGACATTGCATCTTTGTTGAACTTAGGACTTTTTATAAGTTCCTTGCGGATTTTGAATTTAAATTCTTCGCGCAGATAAGTTGCCATTTGTCTTAAACCGTCAGTAATTTCTGTCTGGCAGCCAGCAGCTTTGTTAAGGCTGTCGTTTATCATGCTTAATGTAAGGGCTGGCGTGTTTGTTTTTCCGTTTGAAATAAGTGTTGCTAATGCTCTCGTATTCTGTTTTGCATTATTAACGGTAAGGCTGTCCCAGAGGAAAACTGAACTGAATTCTTGTAATTTTCGGACTTTTGCAATTGTAACTGTTTCAAGGCTGAATTTAAAATATGTGCTCAGATAATCAAGCATGAGCTGATATTCCGAAAGCCTGCTGCCGATTTTTGTAGCCGTTTCGTTTTCGGTAAAGCTATCGGATTCAGGCACTGAAAGTTCGGTAACTTTTACATCCATTTTGTATGGATCAGGTGTAATCAATGATTTTTTTACAAGAAAATCATTGACGTTCTTAACACATGTAAAGAGAAGCCTGTAATTGTCCAAAAGTTTTGGCAGACATTCGCTTTTTGCCCATTCCTGTTTTTGAGCAAGGGCTTCGGCAAGTTCTGCCTCAAAATCATTAGAGTTTTCCATAGTCATAATATCGGCATGAATTATTTTTTTTATAACTTATTTTTATATAAATTAACAAAAATTTATCATCTGCTTGAAAAATCATCATGATAAACGCATTATAAAAGTTTTAAGTTAGGTTGGTGCGAGGAAATTGTGACCGGGAGCCGTATTCTGACTGAAATTCTTTTATGCGTTTATCATGCTAAATTCATAAAAAAAAGCAGCAGGATTTTATTCCCGCTGCCTTGTATTTGTTTTATTTATATTCAAAAAGTTTATTGATTTGACGTAATAATCATAGTGTGAAGATTTTCCAGAAGATTTGCTGCATCTTTTAACTTTTGAGCTGTATTGTTTACAGTGCCTGTTGAAGTAGAGAAGTTTTCGATTCCTGAAGAAATCTGGCGGACTGTAGCGACAATCTGGTCAAATGCAACTGACTGCTGATGTATAATCTCCTTTATCTGATTTGCAGATTCAACCGTAATTTCTGAAGAACTCTGTATATCGCTGAATTTTTCCTTAAGCTTTTCTGAAAGTTCAAGACCTTCGCGAATTTTTTCAGTTCCACTTTCTGAAGTAATAATAAGGTTATCTGAAGAATGCTGTATTTCGCTGATTCTGTTTTTTATCTGTTCAACAGAATTTGTAATTCCTGCTGCGAGACGTCGAACTTCATTTGCAACAATGTGGAAATTCTTTCCGCTGTCTCCTGCGCTGGAAGCTTCAAGTTCCGCATTAAATGCAATAATTCTAGTCTGGTCTGCAATGTCGTTAATGATTTTTACGATTTCCCAGATGCTTCCGATTTTTTCTCCTAATTCACGTATGCCGGAAATTGTAGAAATGTTTGCATCGGTAATTTCTGTCATTTTATCGAGATTCGACTGCAGTGTTTCAAAACCTGCGTTTACATTGTTTTCCGTGCCTTCTGCAACGGTCGTTACATCTGCAATTTTATCTACAATTGTTCTGGTCTGTCTGTCGGTATCTTCCATTGTTGCAAGAATTTCTTTTACACCCGTAGACTGTTCCAACGAAGTTGATGCCGTTGCCTGCGAAATTTCAGTTAAGTCGGCAATCGGTTCAATCATTGTGTTTCCTATTTCGTGAATGTCATTCAAAATTGAACGGAATAAAAGAACAATCTGATTGATAAGATAAAGGTTGTAAGAAACTTCAGATTCAAAATCTGTAGGAACAAGGCTTACTGTAAATATATCGTTGTTTATTATATGAAGCATAGCCGTCTGTAATTTATCTGAAGAAATAAGAATGCTGTGTAAGAAGGAATAAACCGAAACAATGCCAACTACTGCATTTATTGCAAGAACGACAGCAATTCTCGAAAGCTGAATTCTTCTAAGACCTTTTCCAAAATTGTCTGCCGGCAAAAATCCTGCAACAGAAGGAACGTTGTTGTTGTAATAAACATAAAAAAGCATTATTGCAATAAGAATTCCCCAGATTACAGGAATTGTGCAGTAAAGTGTAAATGTATTCTGGTAAGAAAGACCGAAAAATTTCTTTTTATTAAGAATTTTTTCATCTATGCCTTCTTCAACAAGCTCACATTCATATTCGTTGCAGATAGAACGTGTATTTGCAAGGGCAAGAAGTCCTGCAACAAAAGCACCAAGAAGACAACTGCAAAGGCTTACTGCATTTATGCTTATATTTACTGAATAAAAATATTGATATGCTGCTGCAAGCAGTAAGGCACAAATTGCAAAATACGTAAATGCTTCTATGCTTTTCTTTAAGGGGAGTTTATGCAGTTCAAGAAAAAGTCTTGTACGGTCTTCCATAGAGAAATTTTCATTTTCCCATCGTTCGACTTTTATGGACGTTTTCTTAAACAGCATGTGGTTTGTTATTGGAGAAAGACAGAATTGTGCAAACAGAACGCCAGCAACTACAATAACGATGAGCGGCCAGTGAGTTTCAAATTTTAAATTTAAAATGAATACCGTGTATAAAAGTAGTATGATTCCGCATGCTACATCAGGAAGATGGCTTGCCCGTAGAATTCTTCTTTCCAATGTTAAATTTTTTTCGCTCTGATTCATTATTTTACCTCTCTGTTTGCGGTTTCTGCTGTTTTTGAAGCTGTCTGTTTTATAGAATTTTCAGCTTCGTTCTGTACATCTTCCGGCTGCAACTTCTTAAGGCTTTCTGAAATAGTACAGAGGTTTTGTGCAGAATTGCTGATTTTCTGGGTAGAACCTGAGAATGATTCTGCAGCGTCTGAAATCTGGCGCAGGGTTATTACAATCTGTGCAAAAGAAGCGGTCTGCTGTTCAATGATTTTTTGAATGTCTTCCGATGCATAATTCATTGATTCTGATGACAGTTTAAGTTCTTCGAATCTCTGTTTTAAATCATTGATAATCTGATTTCCATCTAGAATTTTTTTGCTTCCATTTTTAGAAGAGATAAGCAGTTCGTCTGAAGAATGCTGAATTTCGATTATTCGTTTTCTGATTTCTTCGGTTGACTGAATTGTACTGTTTGTTAAACGGCGAATCTCATTTGCAACAAGTGCAAAATTTTCTCCAACCTCTCCTGCGCTTGAAGCTTCTAGTTCTGCATTAAATGCAATGATGTTTGTCTGATCTGCAATATTGTTGATTATTCTTGCAATATCTGAAATGCCCGAAACTTTTTCTGTAAGTTCCTTAATGCCTTCTACAGTAACATTGTTAGCTTTTTTAATTTCATCAAGTTTCTGCATGTTCTGTTTAAGAATTTCAAAACCGTCTGTAATATTATTTGTCGTTCGTTTTGCAACAAGAGAAACTTCGCCGATTTTTTCAGCTATGCTTTTTGAAAGTGTATCCGTTTCTTCCATTGCGGAAAGGAGTTCTTTTATTCCCGAATTCTGTTCCAGAGAAGTAACGGCTGTTTCGCGTGAGATAATTGAAAGTTCATTACTTGATTCAACTACGTCTAAACTTATTCGCTGGCTTTCCTTAAGAATTTTCTGAAGGATTTCTACGATTGTATTTATAAGATACACGTTATACATGAACTCATTTGAAAGGTCTGTAGGTGCAAATTTTGTTTTATGAAGATTTTCTTTGTTTATTCCAGACATGAGGTTTTTCATATTGTTTATGGAAATCATCATGCGCTTAAAAAGCGAGGTTGAATAAATGTAATATGAAATAATGCTTATTATACCGACTAAAATCAGTCTGAAATAAACAATTCTGGTTGAAGTGTAAGAGGTATAAGTACGCCATGCCAGAATATAAAACAATACGGAAAACAGAAGAATAGGCATAAAAATATGAATTGAAGTTATTACTGTCGAACTAAGACCGAAAGAATGGTTTTTATCAATTTCTTCTTTTTGAATGCCTCTTTTTACAATTTCTGTGGCATGTTTTGAACAGACTTTCTGTACAATTCCAGTCATTACATGAACCGTATAAAAGTATGAGCCTATATAAAACATAGTTCCCATAATGATTGAAGAATTAAGATTTAATCTTGCATATCTTACTGTAAATGCTATCCATGCTATTCCGCAAAGCATAAAAACTGTAAAAACAATAAATCCCGTTTTTGCAGGCATCATCATAAGCTGCTTCAGTAATTTTGTGCGTTCTTTTGTTGTAGATTCATAATTATAGACTGTGATTAAATCTTCGGTGATATCCTGAGTGGTAATTGAATTCAGTATGCTCAAAAGAATTGTAAAAAGCACAAGTAACATAGCTATGCCGAATGCAATTATTTCCGGAAATTTTGAAGTGCTTACATTACCTATAGCAATGCTTGCAGCCATGGTTAGTGGTGCAAAAAATCCATCAGCTTTTAGAATTTTTGTCAGAATTTCTTTTGAGAAATTGACTTGAATTGCCGTTTGTTGAGAATCACTTTTGAATTTCGTAAAGGTTTCTTTTAGATTCATATTTCCTTCTCCTATATCAGACGTTTTTTTTATTTTGATGTAAGTGCAATTGCACCATCCCAGTCCTTTGGTTTAGTTTTTTCAAATTCAATGCAGCGTTCAAGCATGAGTTTTGCAGCTTTATCTTCAGGAAGAATTTCGAGTGCCTGTCTGAAATAAGGTTTTGCAAGATTCCATGCTCCTTCGGAATAGAGCTTAAAGCCTTTTTCGTAGGCACCTGAATATTCCACAGGAAGAGGTTTTGATTCTGCCCTGTAAATTCGTACACCTGTTGTTTTGCCTTTTACCTTTACAGTATCAAGCAGCAGCGTGTTTGTATCTTTTGAAATTTCTTCTTCTACTGCTTCCGAAATTATTACCTTTGCCCCGTAAAGTTTTGTAAGGCCTTCCAGTCGTGAAGCAAGGTTTACCGCATCACCGATAACCGTGTAGTTTGTTTTATCCTTGCTGCCAATGTTACCGACAATTACATCTCCGTAATGAAGTCCTATTCCAATATCAAAGTCAATTCCTTCTGGGAATTTAAGCTGCCCTAAAGGAACTTCTTCCAGACGTTCATACATTTCTATTGCGGCATTTACAGCCCTCTGTGCGTTGTCGTTGTAACTAACAGGCGCGCCAAAAAGAACCATGATTGCATCACCGATGAATTTATCTACGGTTCCGCCATATTTTGTAACAATTTCTACCATCTGTGTAAAATATGCATTCAGAAAATTTACGACATCTTCTGGTTGATTTATTTCGCTTATTGATGTGAAATTTCTTATATCGCTCATAAGAATTACGATTTTTCGTTTTTCGTTGTTACTTGTCTGTTCTTCCTGGATTCCTTTTGAACTTAAAATATCCTGTATTACTTCGGGCGGAACGAATTTAGAGAATGCGGAACGCAGTCTGAATTCCGTTAATGTTGTTCGTTCGCAGTGAACTGCTTCCTGTAAAAGATAACTTAAACTTGGAAGTATGTATTCAATCGATGAAATCATCTTGTAATCGAAAGCCTTCTTTTTTAAAGATGCAAAATGAATTGTACCTACAAAATGATTTCCAGCTTTTATTATAAAACTTCGGTATGAACATAATTCACCGGGATTCTGGCTTTTGCATGGAGCGTCAAGAATCTGTTTTGTTTCATAACTTATTGTTTCTATATCTTTAATGTTTTTTTCGTATTCAGTCTTACAAATCTGCCAGAAATCTTCGTCGGCCGGACTGCCTGTACCGCCAATAAGGTTTGCAGTTCCTGCTTTATAAACGACAGACGGCGAACCGTTCAAAATCATTGTGCAGATATCATAATTACATATTTCGTGCATCATGGAAAAGCATTTTGAAACAAGAAGGTTTGGTTTCTGTACATAGGAATAAAGCGACATTATTTTGTTCAGCATATTATGAAAGAAATTGCTTTTATCCATTGCTTCTACAGTCCATAAAAGCATGTCGTCAACATCTTTGTTCTTGTTTTTATCGGTGTCGAAAAAGGTGTCCATTCGCACGCGTTTATATGAAAGAAGATTTTTTACGGTATGGATAAGAAGATTCAGATTGTCGCTTGAAACAGCAAGAATTTTGTTTGCACCTGTTTCTCCTGTCCAGAAATCCAGAACTTCATTTTCAGCGGAAATAAGGATGAATGGAATGTCGCTTTTATTTGAACCTTCCTTTATTATTCTGCATAATTCTACGCCATCTATAACCGGCAATACCTTGTCTGCTATTATGCAGTCGGGCGAATCCTGCGCAATCTGTTTTAAAATAGAAAGTCCGTCGCTGAAGGTTTTCGTTTCGTAGCCATTTTCGTTCAACAGGGAACAGATAAGCTTACAAAGAAGTTTTGAAGGTTCTGCTACATAAATTACGGGTTTATTTTCTTCTTTTTTAGTCATTGAGCAGCTCCTTTACTTTTGCCGTAAGGCTTTCTCGTTCAAAGTCTGATTTTACAATATATCCCTGCGCGCCAAGATTTTTTACTTTTTCAAGAGTGTCGCTTTCGAATACAGATGAAATCATTATAACTGGAATGTCCTTAAGTTCTTCCTTATGCCTCATATTGTGAAGAAGGACAAATCCATCCATTCGAGGCATTTTTAAATCGCTTACTACAAGGTCAAAATGATGCTGCTTCATCTTTTCAAGGGCATCGATTCCGTCTACAGCAGTAGAAACCTTGTAATTTTCGGCTTCAAGAATAATCTGTTCAATGTGGCGTGTTGTGTGCGAATCATCAACGACAAGAATTGAATACACTTTAGGCATTTTCTTGACTTCAAGTTTTTTTGCATCATAAATGTTTACGCCTTTAAAACGACGTATTGTGTCCGGTATGTTCAGTACTGGAATTATCCTGTAATTTTCATCGAATACAACACCCTGCAATGCCTGAAAATCTTTGAGTAGCGGTGGAACTGTTTTTATTACTACTGTTCCGTAGTGCAGAATTTTATCAACAATGATGCCCGTTTTTCGGTTAAGATATTCAAGAATCAGAACTGTAATTTCATTTTTTGTAGAAGGATTTTTCTGTGCCGGTTCGTTTATGCTGTCAAAATCAAAAATAGGAACCAGCTCATTATGAACATTCAGAACAGGACCATGCTGCATTCTTAAAAAATCATCTTTGCTAACGGTAAGAACTTCCTTTATATAATGCGAAAGAATAAGGTAAGAATTGTTTGATATTTGAATAAACATTCCGTCCTGTGTCGCAAGGGAAGCTGGCAGAGAAAGTTCAAAGGTAGTTCCTTTATTCAGTTCTGAACTTACAGTAATTTTTCCTTTCAGTTTATCCATTTCTGTACGAACGACATCAAGACCAATTCCTCGTCCCGAAAGTTCTGTCTGAACGTCTTTTGTAGAAAAACCTGAGATGAAAATATATTGAAGAAGTTCATTCTGATCTGCTGTTAGAATTTCGCTTTCGCGTTCAGGGAATATTTTAAGTGCTTTTTCCCTGATTTTTTCGTAATCTATACCGTGACCGTCGTCTTTTACTGTAACAAAAATTCTGTTTGATATCTGTTTTACAGAAATCGATATTTTACCGTTTTCCGGTTTGCCAAGTTTTTTTCGTTCTTTTATAGGTTCAATTCCGTGATCTATGGAATTTCTTACAAGATGCACAAGAATTGCAGGAAGTTTTTCGAGAATTGCCTTGTCTATTGTTATTTCTGATTGAGGAATATCAAAATCTATGTTTTTGCCGGTTTTTAGTGTTTCCGAAATGATTGAGCGTTTTATTGGACGCAGAATTATGTCGAACGGGAGCATTCTAAGCGAAATTATGCTTTTCTGTATGTCAACGCTCTGATTTTCCAGAACCGAAATATTTTCTGTAAGTTCCTGATATGCCTGAAAGTCACCTGAATTGTCCTGTGCTTTCAGATTGTCAATTTCGGTTTTCAGTTTTATCTGACGCATTATCAGTTTGTCTAAAGACTGAAGAATTGAATCAATCTGTGAAATCTGAACTTTTATTGTCTGAGAATCGTGGAAATATTCAGAATTTTCTTCATCAATCTTAGAGGCTTGTGAATTTTTGTTTTCTGAAGCTTCCTGTATGCCGTCTGATTTTTTTGAAAAATCGGTTGTAAATACATCTCCTGCAGCCGCTTTTTCTATGTTTTCGATTATTGAATCATATTCTTCAAAAGTTCCGTCCCCGTTGTCTTCTATCTTGTTTATAACGGAATGCAGTACCGAAGAAATGCCCATAAGAAGCTGTATGGAAGAAGTCGTAATTTCCATCTGATTGTTTTGTATATGCTTGAAGATGTTTTCTAAGCTGTTTATTACAGCTTCAATCTGCTTGAATTCCATCATTCGTGAAGAGCCTTTAAGCGTATGTAAAAGCCTCAGAATTTCTTTAAGGTTGCCGGAATTCCTGTTGTCTTTCATTGATTTGATGGCAATGTCATCAAGAGTGTCGAGTATTTCGCGGGATTCTGAAATATAGTCTGCTATGAACAGATTTTTATCCAATGTCATTTTTCTCCCCCAAGATTTTCACATATAGAATAGATATATGCCGGACTGAAAGAATCGAGCGTAAAATTATAAGTATTTCTGTTTTTGCTGTCTGAAAGGATTTCCCTGCATTTACAAAAACATTTGCGTGCATTTTCATCTTTGCCAATATCGCGAAGAACAAGTCCGTGATAAAAATATGCAGGCCAGAAGTCGGAAGAAAGTGTTTGTGCGGAAGCAAACAGGGATTCTGCTGCAGCCTTGTTGTCATCGTGATATTCAATATAGCCCTGCAGAAAAAATGAATATTTTTTATTTTCGGAACCTGTTATTGAACGGGCAATTGTTCGGGCTTTAGTAAAATCTGAACGGTTAATGTGCGTGCAGATTTCTTCATATATTTTTTTTATGTCCAGGCATACGTTTTCTGTAGAAGTTTTTGTTTCCGTTGCCGTATTATTCTGAACGGATGTATCGTTTCCTTTACGTGCCTTTTCGACCTGCATGCGGATTTTTTCTATCCTTTTTTTCTGAGCATCAGCTTCCTCGTCTTTTTTTATAAGATTCTGTGTTTTGTCTTTTACAAAATAATAAACTCCGCTGCTGCTGGTTTTGTATAAATCTTTTGGAATAATTTCTTTGTCTATAGAACCGATTTCGTTCATGGAGAAAAACAGAAGGCCGTTATCTTTAAGACGTTCACTTACTTTTGCCGTTACCTGCTTGCGTGTTTCGTTGTCAAAATAGATGAATACGTTGCGCATAAAGATTATGTCGGGTTCTTCTGTAAACGGTAAAACCGAATCTTTTATGAGGTTGAATTTAAAGTGATTTATTCTCTTTAAGAATGATTCGTTAAAAATAATTTCCTTTTCCATTAGTTTTGAAAAAGGTTCCAGATAATTATGATATTTTTTTCCGTCACTGCGAAGTGAATAAAGTGAATAACGTCCATCTTCAAGTCTTGAAAGTGCATTGTCGTCTATGTCTGAGGCATATATCGTAAGGTTTATATTCATGGAAAGTGCAAGTGCCAGCAGCGAAATAGGTTCTTCGCCGGTTGCACAGCAGCATGACCATATAACCATGTCTTTTCCCATAAATTTTGGAAATACTTCATTTTTTAGTATATCAAACTGCCGTTCTTCGCGGAAAAAATATGTTTCGTTTACGGTTACAAGATTGATTATATCGTCAAAATCTGAAGTATACGGCATAAGTTCCTTGCAGAATAATGAAGGTGTTTTATTACGCTCTGCCGCACGTTTTTCTATGAAATTGCATAAAGTAGGAATTTGCGTCTTAGCAAGATAAATTCCAGAAAACTCCAATATCTTTTGGGAAATCAGAGAAATGAATTCGTCTGTATTGTTCATTTTTCATCCTCCCGTTTTTTATCTGTAAGTGACCATAAGCGTTCTGGAATTTTATCTAATGGAAGTATTTCGCATGTTCCTCCAGCTTCGTATGCAGCCTTAGGCATTCCGTAAATGACAGATGAATTCTTGTCCTGTGCAATTGTGTATGCTCCAAGTTCTTTTAAATGACGGCAGCCTAAAGCACCGTCGGCCCCCATTCCTGTAAGAATGACGGCGATGCAGTTTCCGCCAAGAACGTTTGCAGCGCTTTCTAACATTTTATCTACAGACGGACGCAGAAAATTAAGGGGGGCATCGTGGTTTAAAACAAGGTTGAAAGTTCCAAAGACATTCCTTGCAACTGTAAGATGTACGTCTGAAGGTGCAAAATAAACATGCCCCGCAATTGGCTGAATGTTGTTTTCTGCAAGGTGAACCGGAACCTGCGTTTCCTGATTCAGCCAGGTTATAAGATTTTTATCAAAAAAAGAATCGATATGCTGTGTTATTAAAATTGGAATAGGGTAGTTTTTGCCAATGCCTTTTATAAGTGTTGCAAGAGTTGCAGGTCCTCCCGTAGAAACACCAACAAGAACTGCCTCAAACTTTTTTCCGGCAATTTTGCTTTTTATGTTTTTAAGCGGTAATTCTATGGTTCCGTCTTCGGAACAGTTTGCCGTTACAGGATGATTTTCAAAAAGAATTGAACATTTTACGTCCATAATCTGCTGTGTTAAAAAATCTGCATAGGCATCTACTTTTTTAGCGGAAAATGAAAGAAAATTCGGCATGTCAAGAAATTTTATGTTTTTTATATTAGGCCGGTCTTTGTCGTTTTCGTCTACATAAATTATGGACGGAATGTTTGTCTTGCTGCTGTATTCGTTAATTGAAAAACTTCTGTGTTGCGCAAGCAGGTTTTTATTCAGAATTACAGCATCAGGATGTTTTGTTTCTATAATTTCCTTTAGTTCTTCAAAAGAGGTTGCTTCAGTCAGCCATTCAAGTTTTTTTGATTTTGTAATTATGTCTTTTAAGGTTGAACGCACAAGTGCGGAAGAATCTGCTGTAATAATTCGAATCATAACTGCCCCCGATTGCTGTTATTGATGATTTTTAATTCAAGAATTTTTTTAATGTCTATGAAATAACGGTTTCTGTTTTCCGTAAAATTGCAGGCAAGAATTCCAGATTTTTTAAGGCCTTCTGCATAGGTGTCCGAAAAAAGCGAAAAGTCTTTAAGAGGAATTGTAATGATATTGCATTCGCATGATGTTACAAACGAAAGATGCTCCATATTATTCCCTTTAAGAATGAACATTGTGTAGGATGAAGTGTCTTTCCCACTTTGATTGAAGGCAGCTGCATAATCGTCGAGATTGAAAATTCCTGTGTCGGTGCCTGCAATTTCCGGAGTGAAGTCGGGCATGCTTATTGCAGAACCGACTTCGCTGTTTGAAATTAGAAAATCAATTGAGGAATAGGAAATGCATATAAATTTTTCATGCTGCGGCAATTTCTTTTCCTACTTTTTGAATTATTGCATCTATTTTGAGCACGAATACATCTTCGCCGTTTATGGAAAGTGTGCCTGAATAAAAATCAGACATTTCCGTTTCGGAGAATTGAACCAGTTCATCGTTTGATGCTGTAAAGAAATCTTTGACATCTGTTATTCTAAGGCAACTATGGCTTTCGTGGTTTAGAATAATGAATAATTTTGCATCAGAAACTGTATGCCCTTCCAGTGCGGCTGTGTCTATTACAACATACGGGTCGCCGTAGCGGTTTAGGACGCCGTTTATATAGGACGGAACAAAAGGAAGCGGAAAAACGGTTGCATCCCGTAAAATTTCCTTTACCGCTTCTGCTGGTATTGCAAATTTGCTTTCGCCGATTGTAAAAATCAGCCAGGTTGCCTTTTTTTGAGTTAGAACGATATCAGTTTTTTCTGTTTTTTCGTCTTTTATTAATGATAAAATATCTTCCGACATGATGTAATATTATAAGTGAGAATTCGGCGAAACGCAAAGTTTTTTTATTTGTCCAGATAACCGCCAAAGCAATAACCAATCAGTTCGTCTTGAATAGGATTTCCGTCCTTATCTAGAGTTCCCTTAAAAATGCAAACCTGATACCAGTAATCAAAAATGCCGTCTATTGTTTCGGGAGTGTTAGATGCCTTTCGTAATATCTTAATTTTTTCACCTTTGTTTATAGTAATAATGCTGTCGCTCTTTTTGTCTGCATTCTTTCTAACTCTTATATTATCAAGAGTTTTTACCATTAAGTTTGAATCAATGCTGTTTAAGATTGCTTCAAACTGAGTTTGAAATTCCTCAAGTTCTTTTACGCCTGTATTTTTTTTCTTTAGTGCCATATAAATATCAAGTTCGCTTTTTCCTTCATTGAATTTCCATCCTTCGTGCTGTTCTCCGCCCATATCGCCAGGTTTTACTCCCGGATAAACCAGATGAACGAATTTATCAAGCTGTTTTAAGATTTTGTCGTTTGCATTGCCGGTTGTTTTATCGAATGTCAGTTTGAACAGATAGATGTTCTTTTCGCAGAATGCTGCAAATGTGTAGCTTCCAATGGTATTAACATACCATAAGGAAGAAAAATCATAGCTGACGGCAATAACCATGTCTTTGTTTTTATAAACTTCCTGAAAACATGTTTCTGAAGGACCGTTTTCGTACCAGCAGTTTGTTTCAAGAATTTTCTGTCTGAATGAATCGTAATCAGAGCTGTTAGGCACAGTATGCCATACGGAGCGTTCATAAGAAATAAACTGATCAAAATTCATCACTCTTACTGTTAAAAGATTGTTGCCGCGTTTTTTTGAATCTTTTGGAAACGAACTGTAGTAATAATTGTAATTTACGGGATTGTAGTCAATATCAACATTCTGCGGGCATTTAAAAGATATTTCTTCCAGAGAAATCCAGTTTTCGGCAAAAGCAATTACCGAAAGAATCATAAAGAGGGTAATAAAAAACTTTTTCTTCATCATAAAAAACTCCTGCTTAAATTATAGCATGTATTTTTGAATAGTATAAATAATTTTTGACCTGTCTTGATGGAATGAAATCTGTTGTGCTATACTAATTATGTCATACGGCAACGTGTTTTGTTTGTATGATTCTCTGGAGAGTTCCTGCATTCCAGCGGGACGCCGAAGGGTTAGAAAGTTTTATGCATAGTTGTTGCAAACGGCTTTTGATATCTCAGGCATAAGGGACAGAGCTAATTTAAAGATGTTCTGTATCACTCTTTGGAGAGCCGGTTTTCTTTTTATCGATGATGATGAAGGAGATTGGCTCTTATTTCATTTTAAAGGATAAACATAATGTTTCAACAAATCCTTGACAAAATTGATAACGTTGTATGGGGTATTCCTACAATGGTGCTCATCCTTGGTACTGGTATCGTGATGACAATTGCAACACGCGGTATTCAGTTTACAAAACTCGGTCGTGCTTTTAAGAGCATTTTTAAGGAAAATGAAGGTAAAGGTGAACTTTCCGGATTCTCTGCTCTTTGTACGGCTCTTTCTGCAACAATCGGAACTGGTAACATCGTTGGTGTTGCTACCGCTATTCTTGCCGGTGGCCCTGGTGCTCTTTTCTGGATGTGGATTGCTGCCCTTCTTGGAACTGCCACAAAATATGCAGAATGTATGCTTGCAATTAAATATCGTGAAGTAAAGCCGGACGGACACGTTCTTGGCGGACCTTTCTATACAATAGAAAAAGGAATGGGCCCTAAATGGAAATGGCTCGCAATTCTCTTTGCTATCTTCGGAACTCTTGTAGGTCTTCTTGGAATTGGTACCTTTACTCAGGTTAGCGGTATCTGTACTGCAATTCAGAATGCCTTCGACCCTGATATGGCTTCTACTATTACTCTTTTTAATACAGAATATTCTATTTCAACTGTAATTGGTGGAGCAATTATTACAATTTGTGTTGCTCTGGTTGTAATTGGTGGTTTGAAACGAATTTCTAAAGTAGCAGAAAAAGTTGTTCCTGTAATGGCTGTAGTATATGTATTCCTTGGTGTTTCTGTAATCATTATGAATGCTACTGCAATTCCTCATGCATTTGGTTTGATTTTCAAAGGTGCATTTGGTGTTGATACTGGTGTAAAAGCAATTGCTGGTGCTGCTGCAGGTACAATCATCCGTCTTGCAATGCAGAAAGGTATTGCACGCGGTATTTTCTCTAACGAGGCTGGTCTTGGTTCTGCTCCAATTGCTGCAGCTGCCGTTCAGACTGATGAACCTGTTGAACAGGGACTTGTAAATATGACTGGTACTGTAATTGATACTCTTATCATCTGTACAATGACAGGTCTTTCTATTGTACTTGCTGGTGGAGATGTATGGAACAGCGGTGCTGAAGGTTCTGCCCTTACTGCAAAAGCTTTCTCTGCTATTCTTGGTGGAGACGGTATTTCTGTTCAGTTCCTTTTGATGGCTTGTCTTGTATTCTTTGCATTTACAACAATTCTTGGATGGGACTATTATTCAGAAAAATGTCTTGAATATTTGACTGACGGAAACATGCTTGTTGTAAGAATTTACCGCTGGCTTTATATCATTGCAGTTGCAATTGGACCTTACATGACATTGAAACAGGTTTGGACAATTGCTGATATTACAAACGGTTTGATGGCTATTCCTAACTGTATCTCTCTGCTTGTATTGAGCGGTGTTGTAGCTAAGGAAACAAAGGCTTACTTCGATAAGTATCCGACTTTGTAATATTTTATAGCTGAATAAAGTTTGAAAGCCCCGTAAATCATTGCATTTTGCAGAGGTTTGCGGGGCATTTTTTTGTTCAGAATCAGTTTTGTCAAAGTTCCGTTATTATGATGTCTAATATTGATTAGTTGTGCTGTTTTGAGGTGTGTTTGTTTTAGTTTTTATACAATGTCTTATCTAAATCTATTGAAATGAATCCTGCACGCCCAGTCTTGTAAAAATCCGTTTCTTCCCAGGCGGCATAAAGGGTTGTGCCTGAAATTGTAAAATCAGTATAGATGAAATTTTCCGGCAGGCGCGGAAGTCTTAATGCGATTGGTTTTCCGCCGCGTAAAATATGTCTTCCTGGTAATGCCCCTTCTATATAAAACGTTCCGTCCTGAAAAAGTGCAGCGCTCCAGCTTTTCGAAAGCAATGCTTTTGCAAGAAAATCTTTTGTGCCGTTTACATTCTGTCTGGCAGAATCCGAGGCTTTGTTGTGATAGGAACGGGTTGAAAAGCCTCCTGCAACTTTTATATCCATATCAAACGAAATTTTTGAGGCTGTGCTGCTTACAAGTTTTTTTATTCTGTCCGGTGCCTGTGAAAAATCCTTTGGTTCTTTTGTTGCACGGAAGATATCTGCATCTGCTTCTGATGTAATGATATGTTCAGAGGCATTTGTCGGCGAAAGACTTAAAACTGGTGCAGTTGAGTTCCATTTTATATATGAAAAAAATATTCTGTCTTTTTCTATTGATTTTACACTGCAAATCCATTCTGTCCCGTCCCAGGAAAAATCTGTTACTTCGGAATTTAATTGCGGAATAAGATTGCTGCATGTAAGAAGCGGATAGGCAAGCCTTGATTTTACGTCAAACTGTATTAAAAAAAGATGCTGGTCTTCCGAATTGATGTATTCTGCAAGTCCGCTTGTTTTGTTAAAAAACGAACTTTTGTAAACCGAAAAAACAGGCGTATTGTCTATGAATATCAGGTTTGAAGCTGTTCTGTCGTCGAATATGTTTGAATCGCGGCTTAATGTTACTTTGTCGTCTTCGAAGCAAAGAATGCCTGTCCTGTTTACAACGGCAAAAGCAGGCGGTATGGATTGCCCTGTTTCTGTACAAGTGTTTGCTGCGGAAATTCTGCGTGATTCCGTCCATGGTACAAAAGGAACGGAAGGTACATTCTGAGGTTTATCGGTTTTCTGAAAGCCTGAATTATTGAAGAAATACCACGAATGATTTTTTGCCGTTACCTGAATGAATTGCGTCTGATTTTCATCCAATGAATATTGGACTTCATCATTTTTTTTAGAACAAGAGGAAAAAACAGTTATAAAAGCAAGAACGATAAACAGTCGAAAGTATTTCATAATCCATCTAAGAGTATCGGCAAGCGAGCGGTTTGTACTGAGAACTTTTTTGTCCTTGAGTTTGTTTTTCCATATATTATAAGGTACTGGTCATTTTTGCAGAAAAAATTGTTTTTTTCGTAGGATAAGCTTAATGTTCCATTTTTTATTTGCTCGTTTTCCGGAACGTATGAAGAATGAATGTCGTTTATGTTTATATTCTCCAAATTGTTTTGTGTTATGTGAATGACTTTTTTTGCAGAAAAGATTTGTGCCGTAAATTTTCTTTGCGAGGCTGCAGTTAAGACAGTTTCCGTATCATATAGCCAGGGGTTAAAACATTTGTTTTCTGAAAATGCCTGTTCACTTTTGCTTTTTATGTAATCATTGAATTTTTTCCAGTTAAAGGAAGCTGTAAAAGTTTGAGTTTTTTCTGCATTGCTGTAATTATCTGAAGAATAAAAAAGCTGCTGCATTATATATGCCGTATATCCGGACTGCCATGTAAGTTTCCGAATGTTTTCTTCAGGTTTTTCGTAAGGATATATTGCTCCTGCGGGTTTATAAAAATCAGAAAGATATTTCTTGCTGTTAAAAACGAATGTAACCGGTTCTGCCGTAATGCATAAGGGCATGTTTTTTTCGGTTTCTGCATAAATCGTTGAATTTTTAATATATTCTTCCTGCAAAAGAATATAATCTTTTTTTTGATGCGCTGAAGTTATTTTTATCTTCCAGCCGTAAAGTTCAGGATAATTACAGTCGTTTTGAGGCGGCCACGAAGGAAGTTCAAAAAGAAGCTTTTCTTTACTGGCATTATTTATATTGAAGATTGAATTATCATTTTCTGAAAAAGAATCATTCATTAATGAACAGCCGGTCAGAATTATAAGAAATGTAAGCAAAAAAAATGCAGTTTTGTTTTTAGGTTGAATTGGTTTCATATATTATAAATGCCAGAAAATTTCTAAAAAAGGAGTTTTTTCAGGCGTTGAAATACATTTTTGCTTCATTTATAATAAGTTTATGGAATCAGCACTGTATCTTATTCCCGTAACTTTGGGAGAGACGGAAATTGAAAAAGTTCTTCCGTCGTATAATCATGATGTAATTGTCGGAATTAAACATTTTATCGTAGAAAATATCCGTTCTGCGCGCCGTTTTTTAAAAAAAGTTGAAAAATCAATTGATATAGACGAACTTACTTTTTACGAGCTTAACCGTCATACCGATATGAAATTTATCGGAGATTATCTTAAGCCATTGGAAAAAGACGGACTTCCTGTCGGTATTATTTCTGAAGCGGGTTGTCCTGCAATTGCAGATCCAGGAGCAGATGTTGTTGCTATTGCTCAGAAAAAGAATCTGAGAGTTATACCTCTTGTAGGCCCTTCTTCAATAATCATGTCAGTTATGGCAAGCGGATTTAACGGTCAGAGTTTTGCATTCAACGGCTATCTTCCGGTTGAAGTTCCGCAGCGTATAAAGGCTTTAAAAAAGCTTGAAGGTAAAATCTATAACGAAAATCAGACGCAGCTTTTTATAGAAACTCCATACCGCAATGCAAAAATGATTGAAACTATATTGAATTCACTTCGTCCCGACACAAAACTGTGCATTGCAGCTGGAATTACCTGCGGTGAGGAATATATTAAAACTAAAACCGTTGCCCAATGGAAAAAAGAAAAAATCCCAGAAATCGGAAAAGTTCCTGCAATATTCCTGCTGTATAAATAGAATTCTTAAAAAATTATATTGCCGCGTCAGATTGAAAAAATCAGTCTGTCACGGCAAATGTTTACAGAATTCTTTACAGCGAAGAAAGATTGAATGGAGTTGCCTGGTAAACGTAATAATTCAACCAGTTGGAATAGAACAGATGAGCCGTTGCACGCCAGTAACTTGTAGGCATTCTGTTTACGTTGTTCGTAGGGAAGTAATTTTTTGGAAGAGGCACATTCATTCCTTTGCCGATGTCTCGGTAATATTCTTCTGCCAGAGTGAGTGTGTCGTATTCAAGATGCCCTGTCATGAAAATTTCGCGGTTATCCTTTGATTTTATAATCGTTACACCGGCTTCCGCAGATTCTGCAAGAATCGTAAGGTCTTTGCAGGCAAGAACATCTTCTTTTTTTAGCGTTGTATGCCTTGACTGTGGAATTGGGAATGTATCATCAAAACCGCGGAGTAAAGGTTCTCCGTCTACAGTGCGTTGATTCATAAAAATGCCTGACATTTTTCGTTCGAGAGGCTGTTTGTTAATTTTATAATGATGATAAAGACCTGCAAAACTTCCCCAGCACACATATAGAGTTGAATAAACGCTTTTTTTTGCATAATCCATAATCGAGCAAAGTTCATCCCAGTAATCAACATCTTCGAATGGAATCTGTTCTACCGGCGCACCTGTAATAATCATACCGTCATATTTCTGTTTGAAAATTTCACTTGAAGGAATGTAGAATTTATCAAGATAAGCGTCGTTTGTATTTTTGCTTTCGTGATTTTCCATACGCACGAGTGAAATTTCAATTTGCAGCGGTGTATTTCCAAGCAGGCGGAGAAGCTGAGTTTCTGTTACTTCTTTAGTAGGCATGAGGTTTACGATTGCAATTTTAAGTGGACGGATATCCTGTGTTGCGGCACGTTTTTCCGTCATGACAAAGATGTTTTCTTTTTCAAGAGTGTGACAGGCTGGTAAATCTGATTGAATTTTAATTGGCATTCTGTAAAACCTCGCTTTTAGAATTTGCGATATTGTAGCAGAAATGTGACTTGTTTGCTATAATCTACGTATGGAAATTGTAAATGACAGAAAGGCTGCTATAAAAAAACTCAGACATCTTACATATAATTCAAAAATTCCTGTAGAAAAATTCCGCGAAAAAATGGATCAGGAATTTAAGACTGTTTTTCTTCCCAATAATGTGGAACGCACGGAACATCAGTATGGAAATGTAATTTGCGACGTTCTTTCTCCTGAAATTTATTCTTCCAACCGCATAATGCTTTATATTCACGGCGGCTGTTTTACTGGAGGTTCCAGGGAATCTCACAGGGCATTCTGTTCATCACTTGCAACCAAGTGTTATTGCCGCGTCGTTCTTCCTGAATACAGGCTTGCTCCTGCATACCCTTATCCTGCTGCAATAGAAAATATTCAGAGTGTGTTTAAATCGCTTTTTACCGAAGAACAGGTTGCAAATTCACTGAATGTAGACAGAAACGGTAAGGCTGCAATTCCTGAAATCATAATTGCTGCTGACGGTGCAGGTGCTTCGATTGCGTGCGCATTTATTTTTAATCTCCGCGACCGATACCGTTCCTGCATAAGTCATGTAATTCTTTTTTCTCCTTGGCTCAATGTGTCTCAGAATTCAAAAATCATAACGACAAGAAGGGCAGGGGACGAAATTATAACCGGTGACGTTTTGCGAAAAAGCAGTTCCGATTATACTTATGCAACAAATACTTCAAGTCCTTTTGTTTCGCCTGTTTTTGCCGAAGACGAACAGCTTGAAAATTTCCCGCCTGTTTTTATTCAGATGGGTGGTAAAGAAATTCTTCTTGAGGATGCAAGGCTCTTTCAGACAAAACTGCTTGAACGTGGTAACAAATGTGTGCTTGATGTCTGGCCGGGAATGATGTTTATGTTTCAGATGGCAGATGAATATCTTCATGAATCGCACCTTGCTTTGGATAAAGTTGGAAAAGTTGTTACCGGCGATACGGCTGGTTCAGATGAACTTCATATAGAAAATAAACCTAAGCTGGAATTTGGAATTCACGGAGAAGCATGATTTTTTTGCGTAAATGATTGTTGAATAGTTACGTGCTTGTGAATTTTTATTACTTGATTTTTAATTTATTGTAAAAGGAAATTGCAGATGGAACTTTTATCACCGGCAGGAAATGTAGAAAAACTTGCCTATGCCTATGCATACGGAGCAGATGCCGCTTATATCGGACTTAAAAAATTTTCTCTAAGAATAAAGGCAGATAATTTTTACGAAGATGAATATAAAAAAGTAATTGCCCTTAAAGAAAAATATCCTGAAAAACGCCTTCATTGTGCCCTTAATATTTCTTTTCATGATGAAGAAATTGATGCATTAAAGGCAAACCTTGATTATTTCCGTCAGTATCCGATAGATGCATTTATCGTGCAGGATTTGGGAATTGTGCCTCTTCTTCAGAAAGAATTTCCTAAGGCTCAGCTTCATCTTTCGACACAGGCATCGTGTGTAAATTCCGAGGCAGTTAAAATGTACAAAAGCCTTGGATTTTCACGTGTAGTTCTTGGACGCGAAATTTCTCTTGATCAGATAAAACGTATAAAAGATTCTGTTCCTGATATGGAACTGGAGGCATTCTGTCATGGCGCAATGTGTATTGCTTATGCCGGCAGGTGTCTTATGAGTGCCTATCTTACGGGGCGAAGCGCACAGAGCGGATTTTGCAGTCATTCCTGCCGCTGGGAATTTAAGGTTCATGGAAATGCAAGTGATGCAAAAACTGTTGCAGAATCAGGCGCACTTGTACTTGAAGAGCAGCAGCGTAAAGGTGAATATTTTCCAGTTTATGAAGGTGATGATTTTACGGCAGTTCTTTCTTCCAAAGACCTGTGTATGGTTGAACATATTGCTGATATGAAAGCTGCCGGCGTTGATTCCCTTAAAATCGAAGGCCGCATGAAAAGCGTTTACTATGTTGCAATGGTTACAAGGGCATACCGTAAGGCAATTGACGCAGTAGAAGGAAAAATTTCCCAGAAAGAAGCAGATGCATTCATTGCAGAACTGGAAAATGTAAGTCACAGGGAAAGCACGACAGGCTTTTATTACAATAAAGCCGATGCAGATAAAACGACAAGTGGCGCTTCCGACAGTAAATATCAGCTTACGGCAGAACTTGAAAATGAATATACTGCTGATTCTTTAGATGCACTCTGGCAGAAAGGTCAGACGGCTTATAAAGTTTTTAAGGATAATCTTGATTCAATGCATCCTGCAGCCCGCGAGGCACGCTTAAAAGATTTGCAGATTCATACCGACAGAAACGTCGTCCCGTTTGAAAAAAAAGACGGATGGAAAATGTACGATTGTACGGCTGTAAATATGCTCCGTGCCGGCGAAGAAATAGAATATGTTTCGCCAGATTTTGTTTCTCTAAAAGCATTACCGGATGAATGGGAACTTATCAATCCTGAAACAGGCACAAAATTAAACTGGGCATGCGACAGTCATCCTTGTGCCATTTATTCAAAATACGAATTGCCGGCTGGAACTCTTGTAAGAAATCTTGATCCTGATTATGAAGATGGAAAAATCCGCGATTTTGGAAGATAGCTGATACACGGAAATCAGTTTTGAAAAATGTTTATCTCCCTCTCACTATTTTTTTGATGCATTTTTCAAAACTGATTTCCGTGTAAACGATAATATTAATCTTCAAAATTATTACAGATTCTTTCAAGAAAGCCGCAGAACTGTTTTTTTTCTTCTTCCGTAAAATCTTTATAAAAGGTTTGTGTCAGTGCTTTTGAAATAGAGCTTGTTTTTTCCGTAAAATTACGGCCTTTTTCTGTAAGTTTTACAGAGCGTATTCTTTTGTCTTT
The DNA here is from genome assembly GCA_946628495.1 of uncultured Treponema sp. GTDB lineage: Bacteria > Spirochaetota > Spirochaetia > Treponematales > Treponemataceae > Treponema_D. The sequence goes on from CAMOWQ010000007.1 coordinate 28,776, forward strand.
TGAATCCTGAATAATCTGAACAAAGCCTTCTGATTCAAGTTTCCTGACAAGAACCGTTGTTGTAGATTTATCTCTGTTAATTTTTTCTGCAAGTTCTTTCATCTGCATGGTTGAATTTGGAGGAACGATTGAAAGTTGAAAAAGAATGTTCCCGTGTGACGATGCAAAGTCGGGTAATCCTTCGTTTTGCAGTCGTGTGCGTACAAAATCCTGAAGAAGTGAATGGATGTGCGAGATTACTGAACTACTGGAATTAACTTCAACTTTCATAATGATATTATATCATATATTGTTGATTTTGGTGTAAAATACCGTTAGATTTAATATATGTTTGGATTTTTGTTAAAGAAAAGTTTTTGTGACGGCTGGGATAACCTGCTTTCTGTTGTGATTACAAATCTGATATTGCTTTTTTCTGGATTTGGTATTGTATTTCTAATGGCAAAGCTTGTCGATTTTGACAATATGCTTTTAATTGCAGCAGTCATTCTTCTTGCTGTAATAATTTTTAATATAATTGCCTTTGCGTATTCCGAAGTTGCCGTTAAAATTGCAGATTTCCGCGGTATCAGGCTTACGGACTTTTTTATGGCAATTCCAGGCGTTTTAAAAGATTCCGTTATTTTTTCGGTAATGATTTCAGTAATTACTTATCTTTCTGTAATTTGTTTTGATTATTATTTTATTTCACAGACAAGTATCGTCGGTTTTCTTATGGGAGCAATTGTTCTCTGGCTTGATGTATTCCTTGCATTTTCGCTGATATGGTTTATTCCTCTTCGCGCAACCTTGCATGATAATTTTAAAAAATGCCTTAAAAAATGCTTTATTATTTTCTTTGATAATACGGCTTTCTGTCTTGCAATGGGCTTATACAATCTTTTCCTTATAATTCTTTCTGTATTTTTTATTGGCCTTATGCCTTCTGTTGCCGGCGTAATGATTGCAAACTGTAATGCACTTCGTTTAAGGCTTTATAAATATGATTATCTTGAACAGCATCCTGAATTGAAAACTAAAAAAGAACGCAGCCGCATTCCATGGGATGAACTTCTTTATGAGGACAGGGAAACTTTAGGACCTAGAAAATTCAAATCGTTCCTGTTTCCGTGGAAGGAAGAAAAATAAAACAGACAGCGGAATTGAACCTCCAAAAATTAAAAATGCAAAAAAAAAACTGCCGCAAAGGAGGAAACGGCAGTTTTTTGTATAAAATAAAGGAGGATTTTTTTGCTTTTCTCAAGCTGTTGTCTTTATACACTAAATAAAACAATATTTCTATATAAGGTTACAGAAATTTCGTTAAAATATAACAAAAAGTTAGAAATATTAAAGGATTTTAATTATTTCTACAGTTTTCCCATATTTTCATAAGTTTTCCGGCGTATGTTGTTGCATTACATTCATTTATTGGTTTGTTTGTAAGAACTATGAACGACATCTTATTGTTAAAATTATAAGAATTATATGCATTAAAAACGTGAGTTGTTCCACCGTGTAAAATCGTAGAACCGTCGCAGTATACTCCATAACCGTAAGAATCGGAGTGTGTCATTTCTTTTATATATTTTTTTCTTAGAAGTTTTCCAGAAGCAAAGCATGTGTTCCATTTAAAAATATCTATGACATTTGAATTTACGTCTCCGCAGCCAAATGCAAGTTCCGATGGAATGCTGTAGTAACGGTTTTTGTAATCATAGCCGCGGGCTTCTGTCTGCTGAAAGGCTTGATTTGTATTATTCATTCCGCATTTTTTGAATAGGTTGTCGTTCATATAATCGTAAAAATCTTTGCCGGAAGCCTTTTCTATTATTTTTGCAAGAAGATAATAATCTGTGTTGCAGTAAAAATACGTTTTGCCGGGTTTTGCTATAAGAGGCGCCTGATTAAGCGATTCAAGAACAAGATTTTGTTTTAAAGGTGTGTTTTTTATTTCTGCGCGTTTTATTTCTTTTGCAACTTGTGGCGGAAAAAAATCATCCGTGCAGTTTATGTGGTCAGTAAGTCCTGAATGCATTGTAAGCAGCATTTTTATTGTAATGTCGTTGCCGTGTGGAAAATCTGGAAAATACTTTGAAATTGGTTCGTTTACAGAAATCTTTTTTTTCTGAACAAGCTGCATAATTGCGGTTGCCGTCATCTGTTTGCATACGGAACCTACTTCAAATGTTGTGTGGATTGTATTGCATTCAGGTATGCTTGCATTTTTATCCTGCACACCGTAACCTTTTGCAAAAAGAATGTGTTTTCCCTGCCCAATAAGGACAGAACCGCAGAAATTGGATTCGGTAAGATATTTATCAGCCTGTTCCGCAAAAAATTCGTGCTTTTTAGAAATAATATAGTCCTCCGTCCAGTTTTTGTTCTTTACAGAACTGCTGCACGAACAGAAAACCGAAACGGCAGAAAAAAGTATTGTAAGCAATAATCCTGTTATAGACATATTGACAGGTATGTTTTTTGCGAGCTTTTTTCTTTCTGGACTATCTATCTGGCTATTCATTTTTATTTATGATGCGAGTCTCCTCTTTACCGCTCTGAATGTCGATATAGCGGACAAACAGAGAAACCTTGTTGTCTTTGTCGAGAGAATTCCAGATTTTTTGAGTAAACGTGTCGATATCACCTGAAAGTTCAAGTTTTACAGGTTCTCCTTCAAAGCTTGGAAGCGGATTACCGTCTCCCATGTATGTATGGATGTAGTGTCCCTGTCCTTTTTGAGGATTGTCGTAACTGTAGGTAAAACGGAGTGTGTTGTCCGGATTGCCTGAATCACTCTTCAATATAGAAAGCTGATATGAATATTTTTTGTCAGTTACATCAAGAAGAGAAGAAATTCGAGGGGTATAGTTTGGAGCATCATGTTCGTATTTTCTTGAACGCAGGCTTTCTTCAAATGTAAGTCCATTTTTAAGACCTTCGAAAATTGTATCTGTCTGGTCTCCGTTTGTTACGATTGTCTTTTCACCAAGTTTTCGAACTGCTGCATAAATAATAAGACTTAGATCTCCTGCAACGATACTTGCATCAAAAGGTTTTGTACGGATTACTTCGCTGCCATTTTCATTGTCGGTTACAAAAATTCTGTTTCTGCTTCCAGTACTTCTTCCCATTGTCCAGTAAGCAGAAACTGCATATTTTCCGCATTCAGAAAGTCCTGCAATTATGCCTCTTCCCGGATATGATGTTGATGATAATTCTTTTTCCAAATTGTTAATCTGCATTTTTTAATCTCCTGCTATGTAATGCTTTCGCTTTTTTATGCCTTTTTTTCGTTTTCGTTATGCATTTCTTCAAGAATTTCCATTACGCGGTCAATTGTCTTCTGTTTTGGATCTGGATCGTCGGCAGGAACTTTTTCAAGAATTGCGTTTCTGAATTCCTTGCAGTTGATAACAGGGCTTGCTGTAAGTGTTACTGTTTCGTGTTCAAGGGTGTCTGCAAGCATATCATCAGGACTTTCAGGATTGATGTGAAGGCAGTTTCCGTTTACAGAAACAAGCAGCATTACGTCAAAAAGTCTTAAATAACTGTCTATTTCGCGAAGTCCGCGTTTTGTTTCCGGCTGGCCTGGTCTATAGCGCGTTCCGCTAGGGAATACAAGAATAACCTGTCCGCGTTTTTTACATCCGTCCATTGCGCGCATTGCAGCAAAATTGATTTTACGTGCACGTTTTTCTTCTTCAGCCTTTTCTTCGTCTGAAATAGGTTTTTCGTTTACGGCATTAAGGCTTCTTGTCGGATAAATTACTACACGTGTAAAACCTTCTGCAAAAGCACGAACGCTTGTGTTTGCTTCGTTAAGTTTCATTCCTGCAACGGCTACAATTCTGGAAGACAAATCTTTTGCCCATTCTTCACCGTGATTTTCAAGAAGATACAGAATTTCAGGAAGGTCGAGATTTGAATAATGTTCCATTAAGATAAGACCGTGTTTTCCTTCTTTTGTTACTGCATCATAGAATGCTTTAAAGTTTTCTGGATGACCAAGTCCTGAATCAGCAGGGAGTGTTTCTTTAAGAAGCATGTACATATATTTTCTTGTATCCATGTTTGCTTCTTCGTAAACCTGTGTTTCATCAATTTTTGCAGCAGCTTTTGAACATTTGAGCATTTCATCAAAGAAATTTCCATATTTCTGTTTTAGTGTTTCACCCATTTAAAACGTCCTCTTTGTTTTATATTCAATCTAATTATATCGTTTTGATTATAGCTTTTTTTATAGTTAATGCATATATGCCGTTTATTGCAGCGTAACGTATGTTTTTCCGGCTCCTCCGTCTTCTGCTGGCGCATATTCAAATTCTTTTACGGCAGGGCAGTGCGAAAGGTAATCCCGTACCGCCTGCTGAAGAATTCCGTTTCCTTTTCCGTGTATTATGCTGAAATGAGGAAAATTATGAAGGGATGCCAAATCAATCTGATGTTCAACAGCCTTTATTGCTTCATCAGCGCGCATTCCAAGAAGCCTTAATTCAAACTGTGGAAGTTCTGCATCTTTTCCTGAGGCATAATCAACCGAAACGTCTGGAGAAATATTTTCAGAGCGTTTTACAAGTTTCATGTCTTTTTCTTTCATCGTCATTCTTACGCTGCCAAACTGAACCTGCCATACACCTTTGCGTTCCTGTTTTATAAGAATGCCTTCGTTTTTGTTTGCTCCCGCTGTGATTGCAGCTCCTTCGCAGAATGTAAGTTTTTCTTCTTTTATGGCTGTTGGCGTCGCAATGTTTTCTGCCGTAATTACAGGAGAAACAAGGGCAAGTGCTTCTGCATTTGAAAGTTTCCGCTTTGTTTTCTTTGCAGGAAGTTTATGCTTGTTTTCTTTTAATTCCTTTGCAAATTCTGTTTCTGCAGCTGATATTTTTTCATCTTCGGTGTCTATTTTTTGAATAAGCCTGTCGGTTTCAGAAGATAGCTCTGCAATGAATGTTTTTACGCCCTTTGTCTTTTCTTTTGTAAGTTCGCCTTCCTTTAAGGTTCTTACAAGATTTTCCAGAGTGCGGCGGCTGTGAATAAGAAAATCGTTCAGTTCCTGCTGTCTGCCTTTTTTAAGGTCGTTTTCGCGGCGGCGGAGAACCAGTTCTTTTTCTTTAAGCTTGAGCATCTTTTCGTTGAATTCACTTTCGATTTTGTGTGCCTGTGACTGAAGTCTATCTAATTCAGCATGTTTTTTGTTTAAGCCTTTTATAAGTCCCGAAACATCAGCCTGTTCTGTAGTGATGTAATTACGTGCCTTTTTTACAATATCTGTCGGTAATCCCGACTTTACTGCAATATCAAGAGCGTGGCTTTCTCCCGGAACTCCCATAAGCAGCCGGAATGATGGAGAAAGAGTGTCTGCATTAAATTCTACGGAGGCATTTATGCACGACGGACTTGAATATCCGTAATTCTTCAAAATTCCCATATGAGTGGTTACAAGAACGAAGGCCTGTTTTTCAATAAGCCTGTCTAAAACTGCCATTGCAATTGCACTTCCTTCAAGAGGATCTGTTCCGCTTCCAAGTTCATCAAGAAGAACCAAAGATTCGGAAGTTGCCTTGTGTGCTGCCTGTGCAATGTTTTTCATATGTCCGCTGAAGGTCGAAAGCTGCATGTCCATGCTCTGGCTGTCGCCTATATCTGCAAAAATAGACTTGAATACAGGAAGTCTTGTGCCTTCTGCAGCTGGAACCGGAAGTCCCGCCTGATTGAGCATTGCAAAGAGCGCAAAAGTTTTAAGTGTTACGGTTTTACCGCCTGTGTTTGGACCTGTAATAATGAGTATGCGTTTGCCTGGTAAAAAACGAAGGTCAATCGGAACTGCTTTGTCTTCCAGTAAAGGATGCCTTGCTTTTAATAAAACCGGGCTTTCGCTTGAAGTTTCGCAGTCCATTGCATAGATACAATCGTTTGCGTTGCCCCATTTTGCAGCTGCAAGGGTTTGGTCTAAAAGTTTCATTATAGGAAAAGCTGTTTTAAAAAGAGGAATTGAAGGCTGAAGGCTTTCTGTAAGTTCCGTAAGAATTCGTTTTATTACGACAAGAAGCTCGTTTTCTTTTTGGACAAGTTCGTTACTGCATCTTACAGCTTCTTCCGGTTCTATGTAGATTGTCTGTGCGGTCTGAGAAACTTCGTGAACAATTCCAGGAATTCTGTTCTGTTGACTTGCCTTTACTGCAAGAACCTGCCTTCCGTTTCTAAGAACCGGTACGGAAGATTCCAGTACGCCTGCAAGTTTCTGATCGGATGTATATTCCCTCATGATTGTCTTTAATCTTGTGTTAAGACTTGCAATCTGCTTATGAATTGCGGCAATTTCCGGAAGTTCACGGATTTCTCCGTCTGCCGTTATGACTCTAAAAATGAGACGCTCTGGTTCGGAAAAATCTGGAATTAAAGCGGTCTGTTCAGGAAGGTATTTTAATTTTAAGTCCGTCTGATGCAGGCTTACACTTTCCTTTACTTTTTTTGCAGAAAGAATAAACTGTCCCAATGCATGAACCTGTTCACGGTTTAAATTTGCACCTCTTGTTTTTATTATTGAAAAAAGGTTGTGAACCGGCTGCCACGAAGAAAGCGGGCTTGAATTTGCCGTTGCTGTATAGGCAGCCCATTCGCGGCTCAGATTTTTGTATTTTTCAATCTGTTTTTTGTCGGTAAAAGGATTTCGTTTTAGAAATTCGTCCCTGCTTTCTTCGCTCAGACAATAATCTGCTGCCTGATTGCGTATTCTGTAGTAATCAATTTCTTCAAGTGTTTTTTCGTTCATATTTTCTGTTTACATAAAATTGCAGCTGAATATTCTGCCTGAAAATTTAGGCTGTAAAAATCAGTCTGTCCAGCTGCCAGTGCGTATTTCATCGCAAATGCGTTTCCAGGAATCATAGCGTTCCTGCGTGATTTTTCCGTCCTGTACTGCCTGAATTATTGCGCATCCAGGTTCGGAATCATGCTTGCATTTCATTCCGAAGCGGCATTTCCCTACAAAAGGTTCCATTTCGCGGAAATAAAGTGCGAGGTCCTCCGCAAGAATGTCATCTAATATAAAACGTCTTATGCCCGGTGTGTCTATAAGGTTTGCTTTTCTGCCTTTTATACCGTCCATAAGAGATTCGTTCAAAGTAAGGTGAATCAAAGAGCCTTTTGTCGTGGTATGGCTTCCGCGTCCGTATTTTTTGGAAAGGCTTCCGGTTTTTAAGACGCATGAATTATCAAGAACATTAATCAGACTTGATTTGCCGACTCCCGATTGTCCTACAAGTGCACATAGTTTGTTTTCAAGAAGCTCTGCAAATTGAGTCATGCCTTCGCCTGTTTTTGCAGAAATCCTGAGCACTTTGTAACCTAAATCTTCCCAGATGGAAAGACGTTTTTCTATTTTTTCGAATTCTTCGCTGCGTCCGTCCGACTGCATTTTTTCTGCAAGGTCGTATTTATTGCAGACGATAACAGGTGTAATTCCCTGATGTTCTGCCTGAGCTAATGCCCTGTCTGTAAAACGCGGGCGGAATGGCGGTTCGTCTGGTGTTGTTACAAGAAGCAGGTAATCCAGATTGCATGCAAGCAGCTGAGGACAGCGGCCTTTTGCGTTCCAGCGTAAGAAAGTATTTTTTCTTGGAAGAATTGAAAGAACCTGTCCTTTTTCATCATTCATTGCATCCGGCTGCACTTCAAGAACATCTCCCGGTGCAATAGGATTGTAAAATTCTTTATCAGATTTCAGCACTTTTCCTTTGATGGAACAAAGCCTCGTTTTTTCATCATCACATTCAACTGTAAAAAGGTTGTTTGTGCCAGCCAGAACTGTACCCTGCAATTATTACTCCTGTGTAAGACGCAAGCAATTTTTGCTTGTCCTTTTATTGTATGACCGCACGGCAGGCGGCCAATGTTTAAGTAATGTAAATATTATCATTAATCAAAAAATATTTATAGGGGAAGAAATAGGAATGCCTTTAAGTCTATTTTGACAGAACCTGTCTGAAAAATCTTTTTGATTCATAGACAGCCTGTGCAATTTCCGGATCAATTTCTCGACCACCCATTCGTTTTATTATTTCAAATGCCTTGTCAAAAGAAACTGGCGCCCTTGTCTTGCTTCCTTCAAGCAGATTATCAAGCGTGTTTGCGGCATACATAATTCTTGCCGAAAGTGGAATTCCTGATTCTGCAAGCTGCTGCGGATATCCAAGACCGTTCCATTGTTCATGATGATAAAGAATTATGTCACAGCATATTTTCAGATATTCCTTATCGACGTTTTCCATGTTTTCGCGGAAAAGAATTTCCCCCTGAGTTGTATGAAGCATTAACTGTTGTTTTTCAAGCTCTGTAAGTGGTTCTTTTTTGTTTATAATTCTGTCTGGAATTATCATATATCCTATATCATGAACATAAGCTGCCGTCTGCATGTAATTTATGTACTCTTCGGTAAGCATTTTTGAATATCCAGGCTTTCTGCTGAGTGCCGCGCATATTATTTTTACGTAACGCGAACAGTTTTGCGGATGCTGCTCGTTGCCAAGTTTTTTCTGATTCAAAAGGTTTACGTAACTTGAAGTTATTTCGGACTGAATTTGCAGCTGTTTTGTTACCGACTGTACATCCTGTTCAAGAATTGAATGATTTCGTAAGGCAATCATATGAACGACAAGTGCATTCATTGTAAATTCAAGAGTATAGCTTGCTGTCATGGCAAGAAACCACTGAAGTTTTGTAATGTCTTTTTCCAGAAGAATGTCCTTTGCTGACGCTCTAAAAATGAAACTTATAAGCATTACAATGTATGAAACTATGGTAATCTGCCTTGTGAATTTTTTATTCAGATATATACAGCTTATCAAGGGAATTAACGTGTAGGTTAGACCTATTTCGAAATATCTGGAAATGGACATTACAAAATTAAGGTAGAGCATTGTAATCATGATTATATATTTTACGATTGGGGAAAATGGATGGTTTTTAAGAATCAGCGTTGCAAACATGCATCCTGCAAGATATACGGCAATAAGATGAAGTATAAACAGAAAGCCTGAATTGCCGAAAATGCCTGTTATTTTTGCAAAGACAATCAAAGGACCTGAAAGCAGAGAGAAAGAAAGAACTTTTAGAGTTCGTTTGTTCTGTTTGTATTCATAACGTTTGTAAAAATAGTCGGTCTTTTGAGTAATTTCCATTTTATATTGTTCCTCCCTCCTTTATGATTTTTACTTCGTCGGCAGAAGAGAGAAGTGCGTCGACTATTGTCGGATCTAATGCGGTTCCTGACATTTCTTTTATAATTCTAAATGATTTTTCAAGCGAATATGCTTCTTTATATGAACGTTTTGAAAGCAGTGCATCTATTACGTCTGCAACTGCCATTATTCTTGCGCTTACAGGAATTTCGTTTCCGCGTAAGCCGTATGGATAGCCTCTTCCGTCTATGCGTTCATGATGAGAAAGTGCCATGTTTATTGCAATTTGAGATAGTTCTTCATCTTCGAGAATGTTCAGGCTTCGCTTTATAAATTCAGCACTGTCAACCGGGTGATATCTTATAAGTTCCCGCTCTTCTTCTGTCAGTTTGCCTGGCTTATTCAAAATACTGTCGGGAATAGAAATTTTACCAAGGTCATGGAACGGAGCGGCTTTTACCATAAGTTCCGCAGTATGTTCATTAAGAATGTCAGGGAATGCACCTCGTTTTATGAGTTTTCGGCACAATAATTTTACATATTCAGACGTTCTTTTTACATGATGTCCAGTATTGATGTCTTTTGCTTCGACAATATTTGCAAAACCAAAAATAAGCTGGTCTTGAATAACCTTAATGCTCTGTTTGTGTTCATAGATTGAAGTTAAGGCAATTCTTGTTTCTTTAGCAAGGATGTAGCAGAAAACTCCGTAAACCGTATATTCAATAAATGAACCGAATCCGAATTTTAAAAGCCAGGTCGGTCTTGAATACCATATATATACATCTGGAATTGTGAACGAGCGGATTATAAAACTTGGAATCATGCATAAAAAGCATAAAATCAATATTCTAAACGTAAGTTTTTCATCAAAGAAAATGCAGCTGCACAAAGGAATAAGAACATAAGATATGAACATGATTACACCGCATTCTGTTGAAAGAAAGAAGATAATCATTTCTGCAAAAATAAGAAAAATGTATTTATTGCTTTTGCTTTCGGGGTGTTTTTTTGTAATAAAGTAGAATACAAAAGCAAGAATTAAATTCATAAAGAAATATACAAGTATGTGAATAAGTTTTATGTATGGCAGAATGCCTGTTATTTTTAAAATAGCAATTGATGGATAAATCAGGAGGGCACAAAAAATTACTTTGACCAGCAGCTGATTTGCATATCGTTCATTTGTGTTAAAATATTCCTGTATTGTTTCCGTCGAATGCTTCATAAAATCATATTATACATTAGGAAATAAAAACTATCAAAAAAAATATAGAGTGCGTAAAATTTTGGAAAATGTGCAGCAAATTCGGACAGTGCGGGCTTGTTCTTTTTCTCTTTATTCCTGCTAAAAATCTTTCTTATAATTGAAATTTTCATGCAAATTCAATAATATTTTGTTCATATTATATCACATACAGAGGTGAACTTATGAATATTTTTAGAGGAGCGTACACGGCACTTATTACGCCGATGAACTCAGACGGTTCTGTCGATTATGATGGATTTCGCGCAAATGTAAAATTTCAGCTGGAACAGGGAATTGACGGTCTCGTACCGCTTGGCACTACAGCTGAGACTCCTACATTGGACGAAAAAAGCGGCAGCGAAGAAGATAAAATCATTGAAATTGTTTTTGAAGAAGTTCGTAAATTTGAAAAAACCTCTGGTAAAAAAATTCCTGTAATTCTTGGTGCAGGTTCTAACAATACAAATGATGCAGTTATGTACTGTGAACGTGCAAAAAAAGCTGGAGCTGATGCTGCACTGGTCGTAACACCTTATTATAACAAACCTTCAAAGGAAGGCATTTATCAGCATTTTGCCGCATGTTCTAAGGTTGGAATTCCAATCATCGTTTATAACATTCAGGGTAGAACAGGACTTAATATTCCTACTGATTTGCTTGCGCGTATTGCAGAACTTCCGAACATTGCCGGTGTAAAAGAGGCAAGCGGAAATGTTGGACAGATGATGGAAGTTATCGGTCAGGTTAAAGCTGCTCATCCTGATTTTGCAGTTATGTCTGGTGATGATTCCCTTACATTGCCTTTAATTGCTGCTGGTGGTGACGGTGTAATTTCTGTTGCATCTAACCTTATTCCAGCTCTTATGCATGAATATGCATTTGCAGCACTCGACGGCGATTTTAAGAAGGCACGAGAAATTCATTACAGACTTGCGCCGTTCTTCAAGGCAGAATTCTGCGACGGTAATCCTTCTTCAATTAAATATGCAATGAATTTTAAGGGTATGCCTGCCGGATCGTTAAGGCTTCCTCTTGTAGAAGTAACCGATGCTGCAAAAGCTCAGATTGAAGCTGCAATCAAACAGTGTAATCTGTAATTAAGGGGCTTGTATTGATAGATTTGCATTGCCATCTTGACGGTTCTATAACGGTTGATATCGCAAAAAAACTTGCCGAAGTTCAGAATATTACGCTGCCGGCTTCTACGGATAAAGGACTTGCAAAAATGCTGTCTGTTCCGGAAGGCTGCAGCAGCCTTAATGATTTTCTGAATTGTTTCGGATTGCCTTTGCGTCTTCTTCAAACCCGTAAAGGAATCAGCGAGGCGGTAAGGCTTGTTCAGGAAAACTGTCTTTCGCAGGGACTTGCTTATCTTGAAATACGATTTGCACCTCAGTTGCATTGTGTTCAGGCTCTTTCGCAGGAAGAAGTTATAGAAGCAGCTTTAGAAGGCCTTTCAAAAAGTACGCTTCATACAAATCTTATTCTCTGCCTTATGCGTTCTGACCACAACGAGCAGGAAAATCTGGAAACTATACGGCTTGCAAAAAAATTCCTTTGTAAAGATGGCGGAGTTGTTGCTCTTGATCTTGCCGGTGCGGAAGCTCTTTTTAAGACTTCGTATTTTGAAAAAGAATTTGCGCTTGCAAAAGAATACGGCATTCCGTTTACAATTCATGCCGGCGAAGCAGACGGCGCCGAAAGCGTGAAAAAAGCAATTGAATTTGGTGCTGCGAGAATTGGTCACGGGGTAAGGATTTTCGAAGACGCTGAATTGATGGGTTTTGTTGCAGAAAAGGGCATTGCATTGGAAATGTGTCCTTCAAGCAACCGAATCACAAAGGCTTGCGAAGATATGTCGTCTTATCCAATAAGGGACTTTATTTTGCGTGGAATAAAAGTTACTATTAATACTGATGATATGGCTATATGCCGTACAACTCTTGCCGATGAATTTGAATATATAGAAAAGATGTATTCAATTACGGGGCAGGAAAAAAAGAATCTTTTGCTGAATGCCGCAGAAGCAGCATTTTGCAGTGATGAATATAAATCTGAATTAAAGGAGAAAATAGAATATGGCTGGAAAAATTAAGGTCGGAGTACTCGGTGCTACGGGTATGGTAGGACAGCGTTATATAAAGCTGCTTGAAAATCATCCTTGGTTTGAAGTTACTTATGTTGCGGCAAGCCCTCGTTCTGCAGGAAAACCTTACTGCGAAGCTGTAAAGAACCGCTGGCTTATTGGAGCTGAGATTCCTGCAGGCGTTGCAAACCTGATTGTAGAAGATGCTAACGACGAAAAGAAGGCTCTTGGAAAGT
>CAMOWQ010000008.1 GCA_946628495.1 uncultured Treponema sp.
TGCGGGCACTCCCGCTAGAAGGGGTAGCGAACAACGAAGTGTGAGCGAGGGGAAGACTTTCCCCTTCTTACACAAATATTGCAGAAAATTTTCAAAAAAGGAGGAAAATCAGCCGTAAAAAAATGAATTCAGAGAAATATCTGTACCCCCTTCAGAAAATCTATTTTTGGCATTGGCAGAATAATGAGACAATTTATTTCAAATTTTTTACCTATTGCTAAAAAAATAATTATCCGTTATTAATGAAAATATATTATTTTGGAGGTTTGAATATGAAAAAAATCATAATTGTAATGGCTGCTGTTGTTGCAATGGCTTGCCCGATGTTTGCATTTAATATCGAAATTGGTGCTAAAGCAAATCTTGGAGATAACATTAAGGATGGAAAGACTGTTTCTGAAACAATTCAGAATATTGATACTTCTGCTGATTTCCAGTTTGGTGGCTCTGTATATGCAAATGTTAGCGTTTTGGGTGGTCTTGGTGTAATGGTTGAACCTACAATATTTCAATCAACTGTAAAGTTTAATGGAGAGTCTTTTGATGAGGTTTATCATTATGATTCTCTTACATTGGATGTTCCTGTAATGCCATGGTTGAATCTTAATCTGTTTAATTTTGCTTCTATTGGTGTTGGTGCTGGTCTTAATTTTTCTATGGATTTAACAAACAATGTAGATTACCTTACTCAGGTTGCTAATGCTGTACAGAATTTTGATATGAAGAATTATGCATGGTCATTAGTTTGTGGTGCTGATGCAAAAATCTTTATAAACAAACATTTCGGAATTGTAGCTTCAGCTCGCTACATAATGGATATTACTTCTCGTGAAGTTCCTATCGTTGTTGAAGCATACGGTGCTACTGTAAATACAGGTGCTAGTTATCCAACTATTGAATATGCACGCCGTTTCTTGTATGGCGGAATTGGTGTTGAATTCAAATTGTTCTAATTTCTTTATTTAAATCCATTTTTTAAATAAAAAACTCCGTTTATTCCTAAGCGTATTTTGATTATACACTTTCTGAATAACGGAGTTTTTTTATACTCAATCCGCTCGGGAAAAAAAAACGCCCCATATGGAGCGTTTTCTACCCACGCCATTGCGATTAATGCAGTAACGTGGAAGCTATGCAAACTTAATTCTAGCGCAAGAGTGAAAGTACATTCTGGCTTGACTGATTTGCCTGAGCGAGCATTGCTGTACCTGCCTGGCTGAGAACCTGGTCTTTTGTGAATTCAACCATTTCAGAAGCCATGTCTGTATCACGGATGCGTGATTCAGCTGCCTGCAAGTTTTCAGCGTTGATGTTCAATCCTGCAACTGTCTTTTCAAGACGGTTCTGGTAAGCACCAAGGTCTGCTCTCTGTTTGTTAATCTGTTTCAAAGCTTCGTCCAATGTACCGATAGCGCGGTTAGCATCATCTGGGCTTTCAAGGCTCATGATTGATTCATCGCCTGTGTTGCGAAGTCCAAGAGCTGCTGCTGACATTGTACCAATGTATACCTGTGTTCTCTGATCCATGTTTGCACCAATATGGAACCACATAGAAGCAGTAACAACATTTTCACCTGTTGGGCGAGCAAAACGTCCTGTAAGCATATTCATACCGTTGAACTGAGCTGTTGAAGCAATGCGGTCTACTTCTGCAATCAAAGAAGAAACTTCAACCTGAATCTGCATGCGGTCTTCTGAAGTGTAAATGCCGTTTGATGACTGTACTGCAAGTTCACGGATTCTCTGAACGATGTCAGTTGTTTCCTGCAAATATCCTTCTGTTGTCTGGATGAATGAAATGCCGTTCTGTGCATTCTGAGCAGCCTGATTCAAACCACGAATCTGAGCTCTCATTTTTTCTGATACTGCAAGACCAGAAGCATCATCACCAGCACGGTTGATTTTCAGACCAGAAGAAAGTTTTTCCATACTCTTCTGCTGAGCCAAATCCTGAATTCCCTGGGAACGCTGAGCGAACATAGCGCTCATATTGTGATTAATAACCATAATAATCTCCTTATCGACACGGTTAAAAATATAGATAAAACACATGGTGGACTCATAACCACAACGTGGTTTATCTCACGGGTTTCCACCACCCTTTACTTGATTGTCGGAGTCACACAAAAAAACCTTAGAAAAAAATGCAAAAAAAATAAAAAAAAATTTAAAAAATTTTCCTTGAAGTGAATTAAAATTTCTTGTTATAATTTTGTTATGAAAACTATTTCAGTTAAAAGAGTCGGGGTTCTTACTTCCGGCGGCGACGCACCAGGATTAAATGCTGCAATCAGAGCTTTATGTATTGCAGGTAAATCCAAATACGGAATGAAATTCTTTGGTATTAGAAACGGATATCGTGGATTAATCGATAATGATGTCTTTAGCCTTGATTCTCTTGATTTTGATTCTCTTATTAATCGTGGCGGAACAATTCTTGGAACTTCCCGTGTAAAGCCTTTTAAAAATCCTGTTCCAGATCCAAAAACAGGTTTGCTTCCTGTAGAAGGCATAAAAGAAACTTTCAAAAAGAATAAACTGGATGCTCTTGTATGTCTTGGCGGTAACGGAACAAATACAACCGCTTCGCTTCTTTATGATGAAGGCTTTAATGTAATTGGACTTCCTAAAACAATTGATAATGATATCGTAGGAACTGACGAAACTTTCGGTTTTTATACAGCAATTGATGTTGCGACGGAAGGACTTCATTCTATAAGAACAACTGCAAGAAGCCATAGCCGTGCAATGGTTGTAGAAATTATGGGACACAAAGTAGGATGGCTTGGCCTTTATGCAGGAATTGCTGGAAATGCCGATGTTGTTCTTCTTCCGGAAATTCCTTATGACATTAAAAAAATTGCAAAATGCCTTACACAGAAAAAAAATGCAGGTCAGAATGATTTTATAATTGCATGTTCTGAAGGTGCTCTTAACTTAAAAGAAGCTGAACTTTCTAAAAAAGAATTCAAAAAAGCCCGCGAGAATATGAGTCAGTCTGTTGCGTTTAGAGTTGCTCAGGAAATAGAAGCTGAAACTGGTATCGAAACGCGTACGTCGGTTTTAGGATATCTTCAGCGTGGTGGAAATCCACATCCTTATGATGTGCTTCTTGCTTCTAAAATTGGTACTGCCGCTGCCGATTTCCTTGCCGAAAAAAAATTCGGTAATCTTGTAGCTGTAAAAGGCGGAAATATTACTGCAACACCGCTTTCTGAAGTGGCCGCAAAAATTAAACAAATTCCAATGGATAATGAAATGCTTAAAACTGGAAGATGTCTTGGCATTTGTTTTGGTGATTAAGGCATGTCGCAGGAATTTAAAGGCAATTTGAAATGCAACCGTTGTCCTGAATGTGATGGATACGGCTGCATCAATATGATTCCGGGACTTGGCGGAGTTCTTGAAAACTACAATTTTCAGGCAAACTGCGCCGCCTGGGATTTTTTATATCAAAAAGCTGGAGCTTCGTCTTCAGATAATATTCAAAATAAAATCAATTCTATCGCTGTAAAACCATCGGATTTGCGGTGTGGACCTGTTACAGGTGCCGTAGAAAACATCGGTTTTGAAAATGAGAGAGATTTTTACTATCCATATTTAAATCAGTCGGCACAGGCAGGGCTTGGTCTTTGTGTGGGCGACGGATATCCCGACGAAAAGTTGCAGTATGGTATAAAAGCCGTTCAGAAAATTGGAAAAAAGGCTGCTTTTTTCTTAAAGCCTTATCCTAATCAAAAACTTGCAGAACGTGTTGAATGGATAAAACCTTATGCAGAATACATTGGCATGGATATAGATTCTTACAATATCCTTACTATGCGTAACCTTGTAAATCTTGAACGTAAATCTCTTGAACAAATTTCGGAATTCCGCAGTATGTTTTCGGTTCCGTTTGTTATAAAAGGTGTTTTTACAGAAGAAGATATTGAACTTGTAAAAAATGTTCAGCCGGATGTCGTATATATTTCAAATCATGGTGGGCGTGTTGAAACAAGGCGTGGCAGTACTGCAGAATTCCTTGAACAGCATGCACAGGAACTAAAAAAATATTGTTCGCAGCTTTGGGTCGATGGCGGAATCCGTACTAAAACAGACGTTCAGACTGCATTATATTACGGGGCAAATCAGGTAATTGTTGCTCGTCCTTTAATTCGTGCCGTTTTTGACAGCCATTTTGATTATACGGTGAAATCCCTTGTTGTTTAGTTCTATAAACTGTTTTACTGTAACTTTTCTTATAAATAATTTTTTATTGAATTAACAAAAACTATTAATTATAATTATGGTTCATATGTGGATAATTGCTTTTTCTGTACTGTCATTTGTTATCTCTGTTTCATCAATGCCGTTGATAATCGCATTCTGCAAAAAAAAGGGACTTTATGATTATCAAGATGCAAGAAAAATTCATTCAGGAAATATTCCTCGCATTGGTGGTGTTGGTATCGTTATTTCTTTCTTTATTTCTGCCGTATTGTATCTTTGTCTTAACAACGAAATAAGATTTTTACATAACCTTCCGCTGCTTCTTGCTGGTTGTATAATTTTTGTATTTGCACTTCTTGATGATATTTTTACTTTTCATGCAATTGTAAAACTTCTGGCTCAGATTGCTGCAAGTGCTATTGTAACTATTGGTGGTTTTAGATTTACACAGATTTTTGGATGGCATCTTCCAGTTGCAATCAGTTTTATATTAACATTCTGCTGGATTCTTGGTGCAATCAATGCATATAATCTTATAGACGGTTTGGATGGCCTTTGTGGAACACTTTCTATTACTGCCGTTTCTTTGTTCGGATTTTTGTATTTAATTTCGAATAATGATGAAGCTGGAATTTGTTTTATTCTTGCCGCTTCTATTCTTGGATTCCTTTTTTGGAACTGGCCTCCTGCAAAAATTTTCATGGGTGATGGCGGTTCTCAATTCCTTGGATTCATGATTGCAATTATTCCTTTTTATTCTTCTGGTAACGAAATCATTGAATTTAATAAATTCTTAATCATGATTATTGTTACTGCATTCCCGATTTTTGATACAATTGCTGCTATTTGGAGACGAATTCGTGATAAACGACCAATTATGTCTGCTGATAAGTCTCATTTGCATCATAAGCTTTTAAATATGGGTTACAGCAAAACACAGGCTTTGTATCTCATAGCAGGAATTCAGATTCTTCTTTGTATTGCTGTTGGACTTTCATTCTATCTTGGAAAAAATAAAGGTCTTGTTCTTCTTGTAGAAAGCCTTGTATTTATGGTTTCATTCTTTGCAGTAATTCATTATACAAACAGGGCTGTTACATTAAAACGTCAGCGTGAAGAAAATCTTCAGTGTGAAAATACTAACCCGGAAGATTCTAATAAATAGATATAACAGATAATTATATATTACATTTCTCTATAATTAGGATAGAATAATTTCATGGGTACGAATGAAGACGGATTAAATGATGTTGATGTCGAAAAGATAAAAACATCATTGATTTTACACACTCCTATTGAGATTACAACTTATACTCTCCCAAGAAACATGGAAAATTATATGCAGGAGATACTGTGCAGTTTCTTGGTTGCATGCAATCAGCAGGAAATGACAGAATATCTTAGTTTCTGTCTTGGGGAGCTTCTTACAAACGCAAAAAAAGCAAATACAAAGAGAATTTATTTTAAAGAAAAAGAACTTGATATAAATAATGAATCTGATTATGAAAAAGGCATGAAAAATTTCCGCGAAGAAACTTTTTCAAATATTGATCATTATCTTGAACTTCAGAAAAAAGCAGGTCTTTATATAAAACTTGTACTTCAAATTAGTAATGAATTTCTAAAAGTAGAGATTCGTAATAATTCAAAACTTACGGTTTTTGAAAACAGGCGTATTCAGGAAAAATTGCAGAGCGTTCATAAATATACTGCGGTGGAAGAAGTTCTTACCGAAGTTCTTGATCAGACTGAAGGTTCTGGACTTGGTATTATCATTATGGTGCTTATGCTTCAGAAAGTTGGGCTTTCAGAAAATAATTATCAGGTAATTTCAACAGATAATGAAACTATTACAAGAATTGTACTTCCTTTGCGTGGTGTTTCCTGTGAACATTATCCGCTCATTGCACAAAAATTTGTAAGTATTCATTCTACAGTTCCAATGATTCGTGATGATTTTAGTATTTTTCTGAACGTTATGAATTCTCCAGATGCTAAAACTTCTGATATTTATGAACGTGCAATGAAAAATCCTTCTGTAGCTTTGCTGCTTATTATTAATGCAAATAAAAACGGACATTCATGTTTTAATCTAAAAGAAGCAATTGAATATCTTGGCTTTGAAAAAATGCAGGAAATTTTCAATCCGGAAAATCCTGAATTATATATTGTCGATAAAACCGAGAATGTACTTCATTTGTATAATCACATGGCTGCAACTGCTTATTACGCTTACAATCTTGCTCAGAATTTTTATCCTGGCATGGATTTGGAAAAAGTTTATCTTACGGCGCTTATTCACGATATGCAGTGTCTTTTCCTTGAATGTGCCAGTGAAGAAGAAAAAGGTCAGCTTAAGATTTTTATAATCGATAATAAAATCAGCGAAACTATTTATGATAGTTTTATGCATTTTGTATATCACAGTCGCGGAGGAAAACTTTTTGCAGATAAATGGAATTTCCCTGCAGAAATTGGAAATATAATTGCTCATCATCATGATGTAGAGCATGTTCCCGAAGAAATCTCAAAAATCGTAAAGGTAATTTATTTTGCAGATGTAATGCAGCATTATATTGAGCATGGCATCGATTTTTACCAGATAGATGAAGACATTCTTCGCGAATATAACATCGATACCGAAGAAAAATTCCGCTTCCTTTTGGATAGAGTTAATTCCGAGTTCAAGAAATTTTATAAATAAGCCTGAATTGAATTAATTATTGTTCAGATATTCGACCCATTTTTGCATAAGAATGCCGAAAGCAACTCCGACATTTAACGAAGCCTTTAAGCCTTTCATCGGAATTGATACACGGCCGTAAGATGCCTTGTGCAATGCTTCAGGGCTTACGCCAAGTTCTTCCGAACCTATTATACAAATGCCTTCTTTTGGAAATTTGAATTCATTTATATCTGTTCCGCCGGTTTCCAGTGCAAATATTGGAATGTCAGACGGTAATTCGTCTAAAGATTTTCGTTCCCATCCTAAGGTTTCTATGCAGCCCATTCCGCTTCGTACTGCACGCGGATGATTTGGATCTATACAAAATGGTGAAATATAAACTTTTTCAGCTCCCATTGCTTCTGCCGTACGGAAAATTGAACCGATATTAAACGGTGAACGAATGTCTTCTGCATAAACAGAAACGCCTTTGTAAAATTCTCGGCTGCGTACAGTTCCGTCAGCTTGTGATGTCGTTGTATGAGGTGCTATAACTAAATCCCATTCAGCAGGAAATGTGCCTATTATTGCAAGAAGATGATTGCGTGCAACGTTGCATAGACGTAATTCATCAAAAGGTTCTGCGTTTATAAGTTTTTCTAGTTCTGTTTTAGCTTCAGAAGGAAGTTTCGGGTCTTTTAAAAGTATTTTTGTAATTTGCTTTATATATTCTGCACGAGGCATTTGTGTAAAAGTATATTCCGTGCCTTTTTCGGCAATTCCAAGAATATCGCGTTCCAATGCTCCAAATGTAAGGGCAAGTTTACGTCTTTTCTGACCGCCCTCCAGTTGAAATAATTTTCCAGGTTCAATCATTGTATAAATCCTAAAGTGTTGAGGTAAGTGAATTTATTGTTTATTTAATATGCTGATTTTACGAAATCAAAAATATCGTCTGTATTCATGCTTCGAGGCAATTTATTTATGATGTCGATTTGAGCACAATCTTCAACGCAAAGAGAAAGCTGTTCAATAGAAAGCTGCAAATCTTTTAGACGAGCCGGAAGATTTGACATTGCTATTCGCTGCCTGATGTTGTCGTTAAAAGCTTTTATTGCTTCGGAACCAGTTAAATCATCAGGAATCATTTTCATTATGTGTGCAAGTTTTTCAATTTCGGCACTTTTGAATTTTGCAGCATCATCAATCATAAAAGGCAGCAAAATTGAAGAAATAAGTGATTTTGATATTCTATAACGTGAATTGATTGTCATAGAAAGCATTGATGTTAATCCTAAAGAGCTTGAGGTTGTTGCAAGAGAAACCATAACGCCAGCCTGAGCAAGAAGAATTTCTGCTGGTGTTGTAATTTCAAGCGAAGGTGAGCCGTTCATTGCATAAGACAGAAGTTGAACGCCTTTTTCGGCAAACATATCGCTAAAGAAATTTGCTTTTTGGGAAATATATGCTTCTATTGCCATTGCAAGAATTTCTATAGAAAGCGTAGCTGTCTGATTTTCTGTTAGTGTCACCATAAGGTTTGGATCTATAAGAAGAAGCTTACACAGATTGTTCTGCGTTTTCATCATTCGAATCTGGTGATTGCGCGAATCGGTGATTGGAATCTGGTTAGTAAAGACGAAAGGTTCGCGGTATGTTGAAGGAATACAAATGCATGGAATTGGATTTGTATTTGGTGCTGCTCCTTCTACAAAAGTGTAAAAATCATGCGATTCGTTGTAAAGTGCTGCTGTAATTTGTGCAACATTAAGCACTTTTGTTCCACCAAATGCAATAATTCCGTGAATATGTCCTTCTTTTGCAAGTGCAAGTGCTCTTTGTATGGATTTTGTTGAACCGCCATCTGAAAGTTCGTTAAAAACAAAATTTTCAATTTTTCGACTGTTAAGGGTGTCTGTCAGTTTTTGTAACAGTTTTAATTCTGAAAGAACGGGATCTGCAATTATCATATAGCGGTGACCCCATTCCAATGCCTGTTGTGCTAGTCTTGTGATTGTGTAAGAACCAAGAATGATGTTTGGATTGATTCTAAATGCTAAATCTGACATTTTTTACCCTCTTATATATGAAGTTATTCTGTTTGTTAAATGAATTTCTTATAACCTTTTTCTAAAAAGACAAAAAAAGACGGAATATATTTTTATTCCGCCTTTTACAATCGAATTCTACTGAATTTGAAAACTAGAAAACAAATTTCTAAAGTCCGAAGCTCGTCATGATGCCTTCAGCAGCGCTCTGAATTACGGCCTGACTCAAATATGACGGATCCTTAATCTTTGCCTTTACTTCTGCAATACGGTCAGCACGTACATCTGGAGTTTCCTGTGCAATCTTATCCAGATAGTAAGCTTCAGCCATTTTCTCTGCTTCTTTTGAAACAGTAATAGAATCTGACTCTGATCTTACGCTTGAAGATTTTTCAGTCTTACGGGTGTTCTGCACATTGTTTAGAGGATTTAATCCACCAATCTTATCTATCATCATAATCGTCCTACCCCTCTGCCTTTTAATTATCGGCAGATTCTTCAGAAATTTGAATTTTTTTTACACCTGAAATAAAAACTGCGAATTCACCTTTTATAGAAGGCCTGCTCGCGTAGTTTTCCCTTAGTTCTTCAGCAGTTCCACTCAAAATTTCTTCATGAAGTTTTGTCATTTCCCTGCCAACAACAATTCGCCGGTCCTTATTAATATCGGCAATATCCGTAAGAAGCTTAACAATTCTGAATGGACTTTCGTAAATAATTACTGCATCGCCTGTTGCCATCAGCTCTTTAAGCCTGCTGCGTCTTTTTCCGGGTTTTGGCGAAAGAAATCCTTCGAAAATCAAAGTTTTTCCACCTGAACCTGCAACACTTGTTAATGTTGCAAAAGCTGCCGGTCCCGGAATCGGTACTACATCAAACCCTGCTTCTCGTACAGCATCTACAAGAACTGCTCCCGGATCGCTTATTCCAGGTGTTCCTGCATCGCTCGCATACGCTACAGAATGTCCTTCCTGAAGAATTTTTACAATTTTTTCTCCGGCTAATTTTTCATTCTGTGCACGGCAGGAAATCAACGGCTTTTTAATTTCGAAATGATTCAAAAGCTGCAGTGTGTGGCGGGTATCTTCGCATGCAATGTAATCTACGCTTTTAAAAGTTTCGACGGCACGGTAAGTAATATCGCCAAGATTTCCTATTGGGGTTCCAACAATGTATAATACAGACACATTACTATTATAATAAGAAAAATCATAACAAACAAGTTTTATTTTTCAGGGCAAACGTGTTTTTGCCACACGATTCGTTCCTTCTTGCCAGTTTTTACTTAAATATGCAAACAAGCATTTTGGCTTAATAAAGGTTAGAAAATTTTAGGATTTAACTAAACTTACTTAGACGAAAAAAGAATATAACATAAATTTATTGGAAAAAATGAGAAATATCAGTAAAAGATTAAGGTGTTTCCCTTACTTTTTTATTGACAAATGAAAAATATGAGTTATAGTTAAATTATAGCTTATAAGGGAAATCTCTTAGGCTATAAATTCATACATAACTAAAAAAGTGGGAATGGTGAGGTTCCGCTGTTTACGGTCTTCATCTTGCAGTAAAAAAAAACTGATTAAAAACTGCATATACTTCTAAAAGAGGATTCCTGCTCGAAAAAGATAGGAGGAATTTGTATGAAAAAGGTAGTTACAGGATTGTGTTTGCTCATGGTAGCAACTGCATTGTTCGCTTGGCCATGGTCAAAGAAAGCAAAGAAATCTGGCACAGTAACATTGAATGTTATGGGTTATGGAGATAACTCAAACTCAGAAGGACAGACATTCAAGAGAATCTGTGATGAATTCATGGCTGAAAATCCTGATATTAAAGTAAATTATGAATTGCTTTATGATGAAGCATATCATCAGAAGGCAGTTTCTCGTCTTGCTGCAGGCGATGTTCCAGATGTAGCTTACATGGGTGCAGATGCTCGTTGGGGTGCTGAATGGCAGGAAGCTGGACAGCAGATTAACAACGTTGCTTACTATCCTTCAAACATCGATGCTTCTTTGGTTCCAGACTTCTTCGGAACTGGCGAAAAACCATATCTTCCACTTGGTGGATCTAACTACTGTACTGTAGTTGCTGTAAATATGGATCTTCTTAAGAAAATCGGTGGAAAACTTCCAGAAACTTATGAAGACATGAAAGCTTTGGCTAAACTCTGCAAGGCAAACGGAATTGAATTGATGTCAACTCACGGTGCTGATGGTTGGGTTTGGGGTTCTTGTGTAATGTCTGGTATTATCCCAAGAACAACTGGCGATTTGAAATGGATTGAAAAAGCTGTAAACAAACAGGTTAAATTCACAGACAAAGGTTTTGTTGAAGCACTTTCAGTTCTTTCTACATGGGTAAAAGACGGTGTTCTTGATCCTAACTCTGTTCTTACAGACAACGGAACTGGTATGTCTAACTTTGTAAACGGCAAGTACCTTATGTACATTGACGGTCAGTGGGCATTCGGTGAATCAAACCTTGGTGAACTTTCTAAGACTGTAAAACTTATTTCTATCCCACAGGTTCCAGGTGAAAAAGCATGTGCTGGTTCATTGGCTGGTGCTTGGCAGGTTGGATACGGAATTACAAAGAAAGGTGCTTCTGATCCTACTATTCTTGAAGCAGCTAAGAAATGGATTGCTTACTTCTACAGCTATGATGAAACAGTTCAGAGACTCCGCGACGGTGGTATTTCTGCACCAATCATCAAAGATTTCAAACTCCCAGCTGGAATGGATCCTTGTATCGCAGAAAAAGCTAAGCTTGGTGTTTACCCATCATGCTATGTAATCGACTCTTATCTTACAGGTGTTGCTAACGATACTTTGAATGCAGGTATGCAGGATATCGTATCTGGTAAACTTGATGCTGCTACACTTGCTGCAAATGTTCAGAAAGCATTTGACGCTCAGTAAGCTGTATTGTGATATTTTAGATATCATTAGATAAATCGGAAGGGGTATTTTTATAGATAACTTTATAGAAATACCCCTTTTTTTAAAATTCGTAAGGAAAAAAACGTGAGAAAGACAGACAAAAGAGATTTATTAACTTATATAGGATTTATTGCCCCTGGGTTAATAATTTACCTTCTTATAATTGCTTATCCAATTTGTTATTCATTGTATTTAAGTTTTTCAAATTATAATCCGAATTCATCAGCTCCTGCAAAACTTGTAGGACTTTCAAATTATATAAAAGTAATGACCATGAACAAAGGTCTTGTTGATGCATCCAGCAATGTTCCGGAATTCTGGCATGCATTTAAGAACAACATGATTGTTGTTGTAGTTTCAGTTTTTGGACAGATTCCGATTGGATTTATTCTTGCTTTTATTCTTTATAGAAAGCAGGTAAAGGGAGCTACGTTCTTCCAGTCTATGGTTTTCCTTCCACAGTTCTTGTCTACAATCGTTATCGGTATTATGTGGCGTATGCTTTTTATGGTAGACGGCCCTGTATCTAGAATCATTCAGGCTGTATCTGGTAATTCAAATGCACAGTTTACAATGATGATGGATCCTAACAAATGTATGATTCCTATTGGTATTGCCTTAATATGGATGTATACCGGTTTCTATATGATTATTTTCCTTGCAAACCTTCAGAAAATCAATGACAGTATGTTCGAAGCAGCAAAAATTGATGGTGCTAACGAAGTACAGATTTTCTTTAAGATAACAATACCTTTACTTGCAGCTTCTATCCTTACTTCTTGTATTCTTGCAATTGCCGGTTCTTTAAAAGGATTTGGTCTTATATTTGCATTGGCATCAGAAGGAAAGCAGAGAATCAATTCGGAAGTACTTCCAATTTATATGTACCGAATTGCATTCAACAATGCTAAGGATCCTATGAGATTTGCTTATGGTGCTGCGATTGCAAACATGATTGTATTGATTAGTGTTCTTATGATTATGTTCAGCAACTGGGTTGGTAAAAAACTTGGAACAGATGAGGATTATTAATTATGGCAAAACAAAGAGAAGGCGAAGCACCTAAAACATCATTTTTTTCTAAATTTTTGGCAAAACCATTGTCATATTTTATCTTTATTCTGTGGACTATAATTACAATTGCTCCGTTGCTTTGGATGGGATATTCATCTTTTAAGACAAACGAAGAGCTTACAAAAGATATTTATTCTTTACCACATGATTTGTTCCATGTTCGTGAAGGTTATCTTGATGTAGTTGAACCTCAGACAAACATTAAGTATCCAAATGGAATGCTTGAAAAACTTGGCATTGTAAATGCAGCAGGCAAGGGCGATACAAAGAATAGAACTGCAATCAATGAAAATATTCTTATTCTTGAATCACCAAATATTGGTGCTCATAAAAGAATTAAGGTTCATTTTATTCTTCGTAATAAAATTCCTGCTGGTTTGAAAACTTCTGACGGAAGAGTTATTCGTGATATTCAGCCGGGCAATGGTGTTCAGATAAAGGTTTCTGATTTGCCTGGGGCAATTCAGATGAAAATTCACTGGCAGACAATCTGGTGGAACTACAGTTCTGCATGGGTACGTGGTGAACTTGGTCTTAAATTCATTAACAGTTTGATTTATACGATTATTTCTACGTTCCTTGTTGTATTGCTTGGACTTATGCTTGGTTACGGTACGACAAAATTCAAATACAAGAAGACTTCTGCAATAATTGCAGCTCTTATTGGTTTGGGATATTTGCTCGATGTAAACCAGCTTCTTGTTCCGTTGTTCCTTATGCTTACAAAGATGAAACTTACTAATACTCATATTGGTATCATCCTTGTATACGTTGCATTCGGACTTCCAATGGCTGTAATGCTTTCTTCTACATATATCCGTGGTTTGCCATACAGTTTGGTTGAATCAGCTTATATTGATGGTGCTACACCGTTCAGAACATTCATAAGCATTATTGTTCCAATGACAGTTCCTGTAATTGTAACAATCAGTATTATGACAGCACTTGGTATTTGGAATGAATTCCTTCTTGTATTGGTAATGGCATCTGCAGAAGCAACTAAGTCTTTGCCGGTTGGAATCTTCTCATTCTCAAGTAGAACGGGTATTCAGCTTGGATGGCAGATTGCAGCATTGATTATTGCAACTGTTCCTGTACTTGTTGTTTACTTTGCATTCCAGAAGAAACTTGCAGAAGGTGTTGCAGGCGGAGCTATTAAGGAATAGCCTCAACCTGTTTTCAAAACCTTTTGTATAATTCAGAATAAATTAGAATGATTTATCAAGGCACGTGGATTAGTTCGCGTGCCTTGCTTCCATTTGCAGGACCGACTATTCCGCGTTCTTCCATTTCTTCTACAAGACGTGCGGCTCTGTTATATCCAATCTTAAGTCTTCTTTGAATATATGATGCACTTGCTTTTCCTGCCTGAACAACAATTTCAAGCGCCTGGTCGTAAAGCGGATCATCATCAACAGGATTTCCGAACAAATCTACATTTTCTGAAACTTCTTCTTCATCTTCGATAAAGATTTCGTCATCAATATAATCAGGTTCGCCAAACTGTTTAACGTATTCTACGACGTTTTCTACTTCCTGGTCGGTTACATAAGTTCCCTGAATACGAACCGGGAATGGATCTACCGCAGACGCATAGAGCATATCACCACGTCCAAGGAGTTTCTCTGCGCCGACGCTGTCTATAATGATGTTTGAATCGGTTCTGGAAGCAACCATGAATGCAATTCGGCTAGGAATGTTTGCTTTAATAAGACCTGTAATTACATTTACCGACGGACGCTGAGTTGCGAGTACAAGGTGAATTCCGACGGCACGGCTCATTGCAGTAAGCCTTGCAACTACAGATTCCAGTTCGCGGCCTGTTGTTGCCATTAAATCTGCAAACTCATCAATAATAACGACAATGTAAGGCAGTTTTTCCGTGCATATATTTCTTTCTTTAATGCGCTGATTATAACTTGCAATATCGCGAACTCCTATGCCGTCCAAAAGTGCATATCGTCTTTCCATTTCGCAAAGGCAGTACTGCAATGCCTGGAACGCTTTTTTAGGTTCGGTGATAACAGGTGTAAGCAGGTGAGGAATATTGTTGTAAAGTTTAAGTTCAACAACTTTAGGGTCGACAAGAATAAGCTTAACGTCTTTGTAAGACCTCTTATACAAAATAGACAGAATAAGGCTGTTTACACAAACAGATTTACCGGAACCGGTGGCACCTGCAATAAGCATGTGAGGCGTTTTTACAAGGTCAATTAATTGAGCTTTTCCTAAAATATCCTTACCAAGAACAACAGGGACAGTCATTTTGTTGTATTCAGGTAAGTCCATTTCGATAATTTCGCGGAAACCGACAATTGAACGGTCTTTGTTTGGAACTTCTATACCAACTGCCTGTTTTCCAGGAATTGGGGCAACAATTCGGACTGCCTTTGCTGCAAGTGCAAGAGCGATATTATCCTGCAAAGAAACAATTCTTTGAAGTTTTACGCCAGGGGCTGGAAGAATTTCGAACATTGTAACAACAGGGCCTTTTTTAATTCCGATGATTTCTGCTTCGATGTGGAATTCTGCAAGCGTTTGTTTGAGCATTAAAGAAGCTTTTTTTGTATCATCATCGATAACCCAGTACTGATCATCTTTATATGCGGTTAAAAGGTCGGACGGTATAACATACGGGCCTTTTTTTGTGGCACGGTTGGTTGTTGGAAGATTGCCCTTAATTTCACTTGTCTGCGGAATGTTTTCTGCCTGCTGTGCATTAAAGAAATTTTCCAAATCGTCGGCAGTAAGGTCGCTGGCATCTTCTTCCGGCGGAGTATACATAGATAAATCGTCAACGGCAGACGAGTTTTCTTCATTATTGAATTCATAGTTATCCAGTTCTGAATTTTCAATTTCTGAATCTTCAGAATAGGCCTGCTCGTTTTCTTTGATTGCATCTGATTCATCAGAAAATTCATCATATTCTGCAATTTCTGAATCTAAATCGAGTTTTTTTGGAGTATTGTTTGATTCAAAATCATCGTCAGAAAAATCGTCTGTATCGTTTAAATTATCGTTGTTCTTATTGATAATATCGTCGTTTTCTGCAGAATCATCTTCATTCTGAGCTGCAAAGTCCTGAAAGTCTTCATCAGTTTGGGCTGAATCAGTAATTGAATTATTGTTTAATTCATTAGTTTCATAGTTTGCTGCATCCAGTTTATCGCGATTTTGAGAATAGAAGGTTTCGAATTCTTCATCTGTCATTTCGGGATAATTTTCGCGGATATGTTTTTTATGAATATCATCTTTCATATCAGCAAAAATATCAGAAATTGCAGTAGAGAATGATTTTTTAGGAGCTTCTTCCTTTTTTATTCTATCTTCTGGCTGCTCTGGCGGAATGTGATGACTGCTGAATCTATAACCTGTTGTCTGAGGTTCAGTTGTAGTCTTTGTATATGCTGGTGAAGAAACTGGAGCTGTTGTAGTATTTGCAGTTTTTACTTCTTTAGTTTCGCTTGCTGCTGTTGTTTTATTTGCTGCCTCATCTTTTTTAGATGCAGGGGCTGTTTTTTCGATTTTTGAGAATTCATTGTAATTTGAACCAAGATTAATTCTTGTAGGATATTTTGGAGAATTATCCTGGTCGTCGTTATTTTCTACTTGAACGTTGTTATTTGCAAAAGCGTCGTCAGAGTCAGAATGAAGTTGAATGTTATGAGGATATTCACTGTTTTCTACAACGTTATCCAGATATTTTGCAACGCTATATGGAGATTCTGTATTTTTTGATTCGTTCTGATTGTCGGTTTGTGGCAAATCTTCCTGTTCATTTTGAGATGTTTCATCAGATTCAGAACTAACTTCTTCATCAAAATTCTGCGAAAGAGAATTATCAAAACCAAAATCTGTATTATCAATATCAGATAAATCTTCGCTTGCAAAAGCATTGCCATAATCTATATCGTCGGAAATGTTTACAACTTCTTCGGTTTCTTCCTTTATTTCATCTTTAGGAGGAAATTCAAGTTCAGGATCATCTTCCGAATAAGATTCTGGCGTATATTCATTTTCTGATTTTTCTTCTGCAGTTTGAATTACAGTTTCATCCGAAGTTGAGGCATTATTTTCTGTATTTGTGGAATGAACTGAATTTTCAAAATCATCGTTGCCATTGTATTCAGGAGGAAGTGTTTCTGGAGCCTGCGGGAGATTTGGCCATTCTAATTCATCAGCTTCTTCTTCGGTTTCTGGATAATCGCTTTCTGGCGAAATAAGAGCGGCATATTCTTCCTGTGTAAGCATAGAACCAGGATGTTCATTGTTAATTTCATCATCAGAGTCAGAAGTTGTTTCTACAGTTTGCGGAGATTCTGTAATTGCTTCTGTAGTATCAGCGGTTTTTGTATTTATGTCGGAATTTTCGTTTGAATTTGCTTCGGAAATAGCTTCATCATTTGAATTTGATGAATATGAATCGTCCGGTAAAGTTTCTGGGACAGGTTTTGGAGTTTTGGTGATTTTGTAGAATGCATCGTTCACTCTGTCTGCAATAATGCCGGTGAATAAGAATTCAATAACAATGAGCATAAGACCGATTAAGATTGTTATGGAAATTTTTGTAAATGCAAAATCGGAATTAGGCATTTTTAAAATAGTGCGGCATATATTTTCTGTAAGTACGGATGTAAAGAAAGGTACAATCGCCGTAAGCAGATGAAGCGTGCGTTTTGCAGTCCATTTTGTTGCAAAGCAGGATAAGCCTGTTATAAGAAGGAAAACAGGTATAAGAATGCTTGAAAATCCGTATACGGTGTAGAGAATGTTTCCCATTAAAAAGAATAAATTATCGTGACCAGGTCCACCTATTCCAAAGTCCAGCATTTGAAGCATTAGGCTTATAGAAAAAAGAGCCGAGGTCAATAGAAGTACAATTCCTGTTATTACACTAGAGCGATTAGATATTTTCATATCATCATTATCGGAAAAATAAAAAAGTAGTTAAGGTAATTTTTGATGCTAAAACGTGAAATACGGAAAAGAAAATAACAAATTATTATATAAAAAATCAGAATTCATATTAGAAAAAACTCCGAAATACAATCTTTTTTGCAATATTAAGGTAAGGACACAAAAGGAGTCAGACAAATATGGAAAGTAAACTGAAAAATGAAATTGTTGTTGCTTCTAAAGTAAAGGAGCAGCCGGAAAAAATTGATGATACGAGATTTTTTGTTTCGGAGGAAAAGGGAACATTTCTTGTTTATGACAGGCATACAGGAAATCTTCATTATTGCAGTTGTAAAAACGCGGTTCAGGAGTTAATAGAAAAAGTAAAAGATATTCCTGAGAATCCTACGGTTTTTACGGCAAGTGGTGAAGATGATTTTAAATTAAATATGTCTACTATTTGTAATTTGCATTGTGATTATTGTTTCAGGGATAAAGAAAGTCATATTTCGACAGATGTAGAAAAAGCTAAAAAGATTATTGATTATATTATTAATGTTTATGCTCCTGAAAGAGAATATTATACGTTTTCGTTGAATATGACGTCGGAATCGATGTTTGAATTGGATAAGCTTAAGAAAATTAAAGAGTATTTAGATGAAAAACTTTCGATGAAGTTTAAAGTTCAAGAGTTTGATTCAATTGAGCATGCGGAACGAATTCTGAAAATTATTAAGGGTGATGAAGCTTTTATAAGCGATGAAAATGCTGAAAGGAATTCTAAGGAAAAATCTATTGAAGCTATTGTTGAACAATTGAACGAATGTTTGCGTTCAAAAAAGATGATGGCAAGATTTCCAATTCCTGAAGGTATGAATTTGCCGGACTGGGAAAAAGAGCAGCTTGTAAAAATGGATTCCCTTTCGGAAGATGAACGTATGCTTGCAAACAGGCGTATTCTTGAAATCCTTTTCCCTGAAACTTTTTTTCACAAACCTAATTACAGTATGTATGTTTGTACGAATGGTACTCTTTATTCAAAAGAAATTTCGGACTTTTTGAAATCGATTAATATTTCAACTTTGTGCGTAAGTCTGGACGGACCGGCGAGCGTTCACGATAAGCACAGATATTTTTACAACGGAAATCCAACTCATAAAATTATTATTAAAAATATGCAGCAATTTATGGAAGATGGATTCAAAATCAATGTGGCGGCAGTGCTTACAAAGGATTATCCGCGTCCGCTGGAATTAGCATTGTATTTTAAGTCGCTTGGTGTTTCTCAAATAGGATTGAATGTTGTAAGGGCGGGGGCAAGCAGTTCATTTTCTACAGATGATATGGAAGAACTTCTTAAAGGTTATGATGCGCTTTTTGAAAAAATATACGAAGATGCGGTAAATAAAGATTATTCGTTAATTGATTTAATAAAAGATGATACCTGTTTTTATGGAGTTAAATTGTGTCTTTCCAAAGGACGCATTGTTAAGCGCTGCAAGTGGAATGAAAACATGGTATTTGATTGTAATGGAAATATTTATCCATGCGACTATTTTATAGGGAAAACTGCTTACTTGCGCGGAAGCATTTTGTCGCCTAAAATTAAAGATATAGGAAAAGGTCGCATTTTTGTTGACGAAAGGGATTCTTGCCGTGATTGTTGGGCAAAATATATGTGCGGCGGTACTTGTTTTCATAATTCCCTTGTAAATGCTGGTGATATTGGAGCGACCGATCCTGTCGAATGCAAATACAGTCTGGCCTTGCGTAAAAAAGGTATTCAATTAATTCACAAACTTTTAAATTCCGGTGTCAATGTTTTCGAATTTGGTCGTTATATTGGCATTGATTACTCTCCTGATTTATCTTTCACGGATATTTTTAAAGTTAAAAATGGTTTCTGCTATTCTTTTAAAGGCACTCTTTCAAAATTCGAACTGGAATGCAGAAATATGCAGTCCTTACTTAACAGCAGCGGTTTTTCTTGTGTAGATGAGATTTATGTTACGGTAAATGATGTTGCGCATGTTGGAAAAAGTCAGCTGATGGATGTTTCGGTCATGATGGAAGTGGAAAAATCTACATTGAAAGTGGAAAATTCTGCGGATAATGATTTGAAACATGTTGAAGAAGCGGATGCAGTTGAATTAGAGGATGCTGTTTTTTTCGAAGAGATTGAACGTTTTGCAAGTAGAAATGGATTTAATACCGTTCATGATTTTGATTTCGGGCATTGTGTATCTCATACGGTTGTTAGTAAAGATGAGGAAATTAAAAAGTCTGCTGATAAAATTTATGCAGAGCTTTCGAGGTTTCGCATGTATCCAAAGAGTAAGATTGTTTATAAAGCAAAATTAGATGCATTTCTTGGGTATAAACGCTCTGAAATGAAGGTATTTGTTCAATTGGAAGAGAATGTCATTTAGAAAAATGCATTCGCTTGATTAGTAAGCTGGTTTCTTTTTTCTGAGTTATTTGAAATTGAAAAGAGGAAGTTCCCGTATAGTTCCTCTAAAAAGATAAATATGTTTATTTGTTTTTTGAATTTCAAGAAAAATTACAAAATGATGGAGAAAATTATGAATTTTTTAGTACAAAATTGTAAGGAGTTGAATTATGGTGAACTACTCGCAGTAAATGGTGGATGCAGCGGTTCATGTTCTGGAAGCTATGGCGGTGGATATAGACCTGCAAATAATCAGTCTTCAGGAAGCGAACCAAAACCTGATCCTAAAAACTATTATCAGCCGCCTGTGTACGCACCTTCAGGATATAGTTCAGCTTGCAGTGGTGTATGTTCTGGAGGATATTCACCATCGCATACTTTGTTTAGCCAGCACTTGATGACTGAATATAATAATCCGTATGCAGAAAAATGGCAGGATACATTTACAGGAAATGCATGTGCTGCAACCTCTTTACTTAATGAAATTTCGGAAATGTATTCAAAACTAACAGGTAAAAAGTTGACGGAATCTCAGGCAAAGGATGCAATTAGGGCTGGAGTACAGAATGGAAGTATTGATGCAAAGGAAGCGTATGTAAATGGCTGGGAATGGGCTGCTAATACAATGGCTAAAAGTCTTGGACTTACGGGGCGTTGGAAATATGTTGAAGATGGAAGCAAAGCAGATGCAGTTATTATTTCAATAGATACTGATGGAAATGGATATCATAATCATTTTGTTAATTATATAGGTGAAGGTAAGTATTATGATCCATGGACAAATAAAATTGGAAATGTAAGTGCACTGACTAAAACTTCTAAATGGGCTGATGGTGCTGGTGTAAAATCTGCATATCGATATTTGAATTATGAAGCCCGCTAATAAATTGTTGCAATGACATGAAATTTCATAGGAGTTAGAAAAAATGAAAAGGAAAGTATTTATTATTGTAAGTTTTTTGTGTTGTATGTTCTGTGCTTTTGCAGAAGATGTAAAAAATGAAGTTTTTTTTAAGAGACTTGAACAGCTTGGTTTTGCTGATATTTATGTAAAAGACGGATTTAAATTCGATTATGATTTAATTTATGAAAGAAAAGGTAGCTTAAAACCTTATTCTATTGTAGTTGAAAAAATGAAGTTTAAGGATTTTGTAAAAACTCTTTCTGATGATGCACCTGTTGATATTTCGAATAAGGAAGGGTATATCGATGCCATTAAAAAAGGCTATGATGTATGGTCTATGTGGGATGGAGAATATCACTGTGTACCCAGGTATTTGGAGCATAATGGAAATTTCTTTGTAATTGATTTTTCAACTGGATGGAATCATTCGTATGCTGAATTAATTGGTACTTTCGCCACCGTTGTGTTAAAAGGTGAGGATGTATATAAAATCCGGTTTACAGATCCTCAGGTAAAAAGGGCGCAGAATAAAGAACTTTGTGAAAAACTTAATAAATATGTTTACTTTAAGGAATTTGGTCCTGGTGCGGAGATGAAATCTTCCTATTTTTGGAAAGATACTAAATCTATAAAAACCTTTTATAAGGATTTGGTAGCAAAAGATAAGTCTCTTCCTGAAGAAGTCCTTGGTTTTCAGGAACTCTGGGAAAGAATATTTGATGTCGTTGTGAATAGTTTGTAGTTCAAAAATTAAAAAAGTTGTTTTTGTAAAAAAGTTCATTAAAAAAGATTTTGTGTTGTTTATTTTCGGGGACGACGTGTTTCCGGGAATAAACGGCATACAGTGTTTAGTATCATTTCATTTTTTTTATAGCGTTATTTTATAGCATTACCGCAGCATTTTTTTATATTCATAGTTTTGTTTATCAATCATTTTTTATCGTTTTTAAAAAAGTTATTCGGCATTCTTAAAGAGATGTTAACGGGCATTTTATAGAAGCGTTGCTTTTTATAATTAATAGCTTTGTCTCTGTGGAATGACTAAAAGTTTATTTAAGGAAGTAAAATATGGATTTTTTAATCAAAAATTGTAAAGAGTTGAATTATAAAAGTCTTCTTGCTGTTAATGGTGGATGCAGCGGTAGTTGTTCGGGCGGATATTCTAGTTCATCTGGCAGCATGGGACATTCTTATAGTTATGAGCAGTATAGCTCTTGTGGACGTTCTAATCCTTATACAGATACCAATAATACAGGTGCGTCAACAGGAGCCGAGGAGTGGAAAATTCCTCCATACACTGTTCCTTCAAAAGTAATTATTGAAAGAGTATGTAACGGTGTTTCCAAAGAAGTACATTTTCTTGTGCCGTAAACTCTAATAAGACAATCGTATTTAAAGAAATTATGTAAAAATGGGAGATTAAAATGCGGATGAAGATTCAATACCAGCATGATGAGTCTGATTGTGCTGCGGTATGTTTATCAATGATTTTGAAGTATTTTGGAAAAGAAGTAAGTATCAGAAAATTGAGGACTACGGCCGGTACTGACAGGAATGGGACTTCTGGTTATGGAATAACTGTTTGTGCGGAAGAATACGGGCTTTCGTGTAAAGGGTTTTCTTCGCCTGATAAACAATCCCTGAATGAAATTCCGTTGCCTGCTATTTTTCATACACGGAAAAATTCAACTGAACATTATGTTGTTATCAATAAAATCAGAAAGAATGAAATTATAATTTTTGATCCTGCGGAAGGGAAAAGAAAAATGAAAGTTTCGGATTTCTGTGAAATTTGGACAGGTATATTTTTTCTGTGTTTTCCAAAAGAGGATTTTGTAAAAGATAGAGAAGATAAAAGCCCTATAATCAAGTTTTTTTCTCTATTAAAACCACACAAATATCTTCTTGGAAAAATTGTAGCTGCGAGTTTTGTTCTGACTTTGTTCGGTATTTTACTCTCCTTTTATTTTAGGTTTTTAATTGATGAAGTTTTGTATTCGGAATTAAAGAGTACGTTAAATATTTGTTCAATCTGTTATCTGCTTGTGCTAATTTTTCAGGGTTTGCTTTCATTTTGCAGGAGTCAGATAATTCTGTTTCTTGGAACTAAGATAGATGTCACTTTATTGTGTAATTTCTTTTATCATCTTTTGAAATTACCTTTGTCGTTCTTTAATGCAAGGAAAACAGGGGAAATTTTATCCAGAATACGCGATACGGAAACTATAAGATATACAATTTCGTCAACAACGGTATCGGTTTTGATAGATTCCATCATGCTTGTTATGGGAAGTTTTTTTCTTGTAAAGATGGGTTCTGGATTAATTTATACTGCAATGATTCCGGTTTTTGTGTCTGCGTGTTTAGTATGGATTACAGCTCTTCCGTTTAAAAGACTTATAAAAGCAAGGGCGGTTGCTGAAGCAGATAAAAATGCATCTATGTATGAAACAATAAATGGGATTTCTACTATAAAGGCTTTGTCTACAGAGAACAATGCATTCAGACGAAATGAAATGAAAATTGTGGAAACAATCAACCGGAATATCAGGCTGGAAAGTTTTTCGAATTTGAATTCGGTGATACAGGGATTTATTTCAGGAACAGGTACTTTACTTATTTATTGGCTTGGAAGTTATAAGATTTTTAATGGAGAAATGTCTCTCGGTCAGTTGATATCTTTTGTTACATTATCAGGCTTTTTTCTAGGTCCGTTGTCCAGGCTTCTTACAATGCAGCCAAGTCTTCAAGAAGCGTTCGTCGCAGCTGAAAGATTGTCGGATATTATGGATATAAAAGAAGAGTCGGTGGATAGTGAAAATTGTGAAACAGTGGATTGTATTGAAAAAGGGATTGAATTCAAGAATGTTGGATTTTCGTATGGAACAAGAGGACGTGCAGTTGACGGAATAAATTTATATATAGAAAAGGGAAAGAAAATTGCATTTGTCGGGAAATCTGGTTCTGGAAAATCAACGATATTGAAGCTTCTGATGAAATTTTATTCTTGTGAGTGCGGATGTATTGAAATAGATGGATGTGATATTTCGGATTTAAAGACGGATGCTTACCGAAGCATGATAGGGTATGTTCCTCAGGAAACTTTGCTTTTTAGCGGAACTATTGCGGAAAATATTGCATGGGGTTGTGAAGAAGCGACACATCAGATGATTTTTGAAGCGGCAAAGCAGGCACAGGCGTTGGATTTCATAATGGGGTTACCGGACAAGTTTGGAACAATGGTTGGTGAACATGGGGCAACTTTGTCGGGAGGCGAACGTCAGCGTATTGCGTTGGCGAGAATTCTTATGCGTAATCCAAAAGTGATTGTTCTTGATGAGGCAACTGCGAGTCTGGATAGCATTTCTGAAAAAGCAATAATGAAGACTGTCAGTATGCTTGAAGATAGAACGGTTATTATGGTTGCTCATAGGCTTTCTACGGTTATGAACTGCGATAGAATTTATGTGATTGACGGCGGAAAAATCGTTGATTCAGGAAGTCATCAGGAATTGTTATCGAGAGAGGGAAAATATAAAGAATTGTGGAGTGCTCAATATGAAAAATAGACGTTTGATGCTGGAGCATAAGAATATGCTTTATTATTCAAGGGAATTGATTCAGTTGTGTATTCCTGTCGAATTGAATCTGCTCTTTTATACGATGCTGGGTCTTGTTTTTATGATTGCGGTCTGTATGGTAACTGTAAAAATTGATAGTGTCATAAAGGTAAATGGAGTGATACGTACTTTGGATAATAATTCAACTGTGAAGAATGTAATTTCAGGTACGATAAACAGAATTTGTTATAGTCCTAATCAGTATGTGGAAAAGGGAGATGTTCTTTATTCTTTGGATGAAGAAATTTTTCAAAGCATTATGGTTGAACTTATTAATGAAAAGACGGATTTAGAACAGAAGATTTTATGTATGGATATGCTTCTTGATGGTTATAATACCGGTAAAAATCCTGCTGATAAAAAAAATAATCTGATGATTTTTACAAAGATGGAAGAATATTTTAGTACGGTGGCGTATCTTCAAAAGCAGGTTAATATCTGCGAGTTTCGGAAACAAAATGAATTGAATCAACCCGAGGCATTGTTTAATCTGCGTTCCCTTGAGGAATTGGAGATGAATCTTGCTTTGAACAGGTCGGAACTGGAAAAATATAAATCTGCATTTTTGGCAGAGATTGTTCAGCAAAAAATTGGTTATGAATTGGAATATGAAAAAATCAAACAGAATATATCGAGGACTCAGGAACAATATTCGTTCTTAAATGTGAAGGCACCGATTTCCGGTTATGTGCAGGAAATTTCTTCATTGAATGAGGGGGATTATGTTTTTGAAAATCAGGCTGTAATTAATATTATTCCGAATGATAACAAAAGTTTTAAGGTTGAATTAACTGTTCCGAGTAAGGATATTGGGGAAATTCTACCCGCGATGAATGTCAAATATCGGTTGGCGGCATTTCCTTTTTTTGAATTTAATGGTGCAAATGGAAAAATCATTTCGGTGGATTCAGATGCAAGGCAAACTCAAGACGGCCGCCTGTATTATTTGATATGTGCAGATATCGATAGGTTTACTTTTAAGAGCAAAAAAGGCATTGAATATCCTTTAAAAGCGGGAATTGAAGTTGATGCAAGGATTGTTCAGGAAAAACTGTCGATTCTGCATTTTATTTTGCGAAAACTGGATTTTATTCAATGATGAAGTGGAATAATAGATTTAAATCTTTGTCGGATATGCAGAATCGGATTCAGAAAATCCGACGGGAACAAACACAGAATATAATGCGGTCAGTGTTGGACTATCTTATTTTTATAGGTTTTGTTTTGGTAAACGTAAACATGCATCTTTCCGCGTCCGAACCAAAACTGGAAGAATTGTGGATGCAAATTATTGAACACAATGCGGATATAAGGCAAACCGCCCTTGAAAAAAACAATACGGAGCAGAATCTTAAGGCATATAATTCAAAATATCTGCCCCAGTTTTATGTTCATGCAAATTCTTCGTTCGATTCTTTTGATTCTTACGATTCTTCGCAAAGTTTACAAAATAACAATGCTTCGTCGGGCTTTATAATTCCGGGGTTTGGCTTGCCGCCTTCTTTTTCGTCTTCGTTGAATTATGTTCAGAATCTTCCTGGAAATCTTGAAATATGTATTGAGCCGACCGTGAGTTTTACACGAAACCTTATTGATTTTGAAAGCGAAATAAACCGTCAAAATATTGAATATATTGATTTTGCGGAGTTGAGTATTAATCTTGCGGGAAGGCTATTTCCGTATTGGCTTCAGGGGTATAAAGGAAATCCTGAAAAAAATAAGTATGATTATTATTGGGAACTTGCATGTGTACAGGAAAAAAATCAGATTTTAACTATGCTGCAGGATTTTAATGAATATTTTATTCAGACCAGATGTTGTTTGCGTCAGCTTGAATCGCTTTATAAACAGCGTGATTTTTTGAATGAAAAAAAATCTGCCTTTGAAGAATTGTTTTTTCAGCGTAAAATTTCGTATTCTGATTATGTTTCTGTGGAAGAAGAAACCGTTTCGTTGGAAAATGATATTGAACGAGCTTTGCGGGATTATGAAAACAATTTCCGAAAAGTTTTAGAAATTCAAAATAAAGGTTTTGGAAAAGATGCCTTAACGAAGGATTTAAAAAATAATGTAAATAATGAAAATCTATCTTCGGCGGAAAATTTTAGGAAAGATGTTAAAAATGGGAATTTTCTTCTCTATATAAGTTTGCCTTGTGAATATAAAAAACTCTTTAATGAAAATCCTACATGGCAGTACTATCAGATTCAAAAGGCAATTATAGAAGCCGATTACGTTGCTCAAAAAGAGAAGGATTCGCCAGTTTTAAGATTGAGCGGAACATTTCCTATTCATGATGGCTCAAATTATTCAAAAAGTAAGCTTCCATATTATATTCCTGACAGTCAAAAAAGATGGTCGGTCGGTCTTTCGGTGGATTTTTCTCCTCTTATTGATTCCAATGCAGGTACGAAAAAAAAGTCGTATCAAAATCAGATTGAAATTTATGATAATTTGATTGAATCTGTTGAAAATAAATTAAAAAATGTTGCGGATTATTATGAGCAAATGATGAATGAAACAAAACAAAGTTTAAAACGCTGTGCAGGAATTGCTCAAAAACGAAAGATGATTTTTGAATCAATGGAACAGGCATTTAATAATAAAAGTTGTACCTTTCTGGATTTTCATCAGGCAAAGTGTTCGTATGAATGTGCTCTTTTGGATATTGAGGATAAGAAGGATTTTTTGTGGTTATATAAATGGCTCTATACTCAAAATAAACAGAATTAAACAGGAAAAAACACTGCTTTTCTTTATGAAAAGAATGCAGTATTATAAAGTTTATGAGCGAAACAAAAGATTTATGTCCTTGTGGTTCAGGAAAAAAATACAGCGAATGCTGCGAACCAATTATTAAGGGAGCAATTAAAGCTCCAACTGCAGAAGCATGTATGCGTGCAAGATATTCTTCGTATGTAAAACATGAAATTGATTATATCATCAATTCTTGCGAAGAAGGCGAAGGCATTGCCGAAATTGACCGTCAGGCTACCGAAGACTGGAGCCGCGAATCTCAGTGGAACGGATTGAAAATTATCCGTACTGAAAAAGGCGAAAAGAATGATGAACAGATTGTTGAATTCGAAGCTGATTATACTCTTCATCAGATGCATGATGTTCACCACGAAATTTCATTGTTCAAAAAAATCAATGATGATTGGAAATATGTTGCAGGAAATGTAATTCCAACAACTGTAAAGCGTGTTGGTGCAAAAGTTGGTCGTAATGATCCGTGTCCTTGTGGAAGCGGAAAAAAGTACAAACAGTGCTGCGGTCGCTAAAATAACATCTTTCTAAGACAGGATAAAAAAATGATAATAACTGGTTTTCATTCGATTGAAGAGAAATTAAGGGCATACGGTAACGATCATAATAAGAAAGATAAAAATCGTAATAAGAATTCTTCTAAAGAGAT
Source organism: uncultured Treponema sp. (assembly GCA_946628495.1). Taxonomy (GTDB): domain Bacteria; phylum Spirochaetota; class Spirochaetia; order Treponematales; family Treponemataceae; genus Treponema_D. The sequence continues at coordinate 28,229 of CAMOWQ010000008.1, forward strand.
TAAGCTCTATTACAGCAAGGTTGGCCCTAGAATAAAAAAGATTCTTGCTGAATCGGAGGAAGCCGGTGTTGTTTCAGAAAAAGTACAGGATGCTCAGCTTGATCAGATGGTTTTAGCTTTGGATGAATCTTTGCGTGATCACCGCGGCATCGTAATGGAAATTTCGGGACAATCTGAAAATAATGCTGTGCTTGTTGATTTTGATGCATGGGTAAAATCAGCAGGCTCAATAGCATCGGATGCATCCGAAAATGCAGTTTCATCTTCTGGTCGAAAAACTGTAGTTGTTTTAGACAGAGTTACTGATCCTCATAATGTTGGTGCAATTTTAAGAAGTTGTGACCAGTTTGGTGTAAGTCTTGTTGTTCTTCCTGAACACAAAAGTGCATCAGATGTATTAAAAAATGAAGTTATCGGCCGTGCTAGTGCTGGTGCAAATGCTTGGATTCCTGTTGCTGTTGTAAATAATCTGGTTCGTGCAGTTGAAAAATTAAAGGATGCCGGATTTTGGGTTTACGGGGCAGATGCAGGCGGTAAAAATTGTCGAAAAATTGATTTCCCTGAAAAAACAGTTCTGATTATGGGAAGCGAAGGAACAGGCATTGCGGATTTACTTGAAAAGCAGTGTGACGAAATTGTTTCTATTCCTACCTGCGGAAAAATAGATAGTTTGAATGTTTCTGTTGCAGCTGGCATATTGTTATACGAACTTTCATCTCGACAAAACTAACATAAAATGTCATTATGTAGATATAAATATAAAAAATAAAAAGAGGTGTTTATGTCCAGACAAGATGAAGTTGCAATCAAAGCTGTACGAAAATCTACATTAAAATCATTAAAAGCGAAAAAAGAAGGACGTCTTAATCAGTTAAAGGCTGATTACGAAAAAGCTGTCCGTGAAATAAATATTCAGTATGCATCTGATCCAGAGCGACTTAAGGCAAAGTATGCTGCCGAAGATTATGCTAAAAACGAAAAGGCAAAACGCAAGGCACAGAAACGTATTGAACTTGAAAAAATGTCTATAGAAGCTTCAAAGCATATAAGGCCTCTTTCTGTGGCAGAAGAAGTTTCCAGTTCGATTGTGCAGGGGCTTGGTGTTGGTTTGTTTATTGCAGCAACTGCAGTTCTTGATACGATTGCTGTAAGTGGAATAGAGGATTACATCAATACGACAACAGTTTTCTATACATTATTTGGTTCTGCAATGATTCTAATGTATATGTTCTCTTTGCTTCAGCATGCACTTACAAATTTCCGCGCAAAGGCTGTTTTTAACAGGCTTTCACATGTTTTTACTTTCCTTGTAATCGGTTTCTGCTATAGCGTTTATACAATCACAAAAATTCAGGGCATAAAAGGATGGATTCTTTTTAGTTTTGTATGGCTTCTGGTTATAATCGGTATTTTGTTCTATGCAATTGCCGGTCGCCGTCACGAAAAGTTGAACATCATTCTTTGTGCAATTGCAGGTTTTTCTGGTATTGTAATGGCAAGCCGTCTTTATGATGTTCTTCCTGCTAAAAGTTTTGCAATGCTTGCTTTTGGTGGATTATTCTATCTTCTTGGTTTGATTTTCTACAATATCAAAAAAGTTGCATATATGCATTTGATTTCAAACATACTTATGCTTATTGGCAGCGTGTATGTATTCTTCTCTCTTTTCTTTCTTAACATATAAAATTTCATAAATTTTACATAGAAGGTTCTGCATTATTTCACCAGTAATGTGGAACCTTTTTTTATGTTTGACGATGCTAATTTTTCTTTTAGGTTTACTAGTTTTCTAACAATCCTGTGTTATAATTTACGCAGGTGTTTTCATGAAAAAATCTATTTTGTCAGTTTTTGCGGTTGTTTTAGGCGGTGTATCAGTTTTTGCGGCTGATTTTAAATCGGATTTTAAGCCATTTAAGTTTGCGGGGCGGCCGGCGGAAGGTACAATTGCCGACTGTTCATCTATGAATGTGCCTATTACAGAAAACGAACGCATTATTGTTGGTGATGACGGGCATCTTTATGCGGCAGGAAAACGCATTAGAATTTTTGGTACGAATATTTCGCAGTTTCCGCCTGTAGAAGAAGCTGAATATTGGGCAAAAACGATTGCATCTCAGGGATATAATTGCGTGCGTTTTCATCATACTGATTCAGATTGGGCAGATTGTTTTTTTACGCACGATGCAGGCTGGAAACGGCATTGGTTTGATGAATCTGCCTTTGAACGTTTTGATAAATTTTTTTATGAGCTTAAAAAAGCCGGTGTTTACAGCAATATAAATCTTCTTACGGGGCGTACAATTCGTCCCGATTCAAAAAATAAATTGCCGGTTGAATTAAAACAGGTAAAAGACTGGAAAGACAGGCATTGTTACGGTTTTTGGAATGAACTTGCACGTGAAGAACAGGAAAAATATGCCGAAAAAATCCTTAATCATAAAAATCCTTACACGGGCTTAACGTATGCAGAAGACCCTGCTGTTGCTTTTGTAGAAATCAATAACGAAAATTCAATGACAAAAGGCTATCTTGATGGCACTCTCAATCGTTTTCCTGCAAAGCTTACGGAAGAACTTGATGTTTTGTGGACGGATTTTCTTAAACAGAAGGGATTTTCCTATCAGTCGCTGGTAAAAAAGTTTAATTCAAATGAAAAAACTGGTACGAATCTTATTTCGGGAAAAGGTAATCTTGAACAGCATAGTGGAGCAAAAGCAGAACTTACAGAAAAGGGTAAAGATGTTCGGATAAAAGTAAATGCAAACGGTTCTGCGGGCTGGCATGTTCAGTATGATTTGTATGGTTTTATTACCGAGCCGCAGCAGATGTATACAATTTCGTTTAAGGCAAAGGCATCTCAAGAAGCTTCCGTCGATATTTCAGTAATGATGAATCATGATCCCTGGAGCAGCCTTGGTTTTTCAAAAAATGTAAAGCTTAGTAAAGAATGGAAAGATTATTCGTTCACAGTTGCTCTTCTTAATGCTGATGAAAAACCTCGCTTTACGATTGGCGGTATGGGAATAAGTGCTGGTACTGTTTTTGAATTTTCTGATATTCAGCTGCGAAAAGGCGGCAATGTTGTTTGTGTTGAAAAAAGCGCGTTGAATACTAATGAAGCGGCTGCGAAGAACGTAGCGTCAAATAATGCCGATTCAAAGTTTATTGTAAAATTCCCATCTTTAGAAAAATATAATGAATCGCCACTGGAATTAAGAATTCTTATAGCGGAATTTTTGTGTCAGATAGAAGCCGATTATTGGGGCAGCATGAATGATTATCTGAAACAAAATCTTGGTATAAAGGCTTTAACATTTGGTACGGCCCTTCCTTGTGCACCTGTTCGTGTTATGAGTAAGTTTGATGTTGTTGATTCCCATGCCTACTGGAATCATCCGGCTTTTCCTGCAACAAGCTGGAATACAAGCGATTATTATGTAAAAAATCAGAGCCTTTTAACTGCTGATGATGGCGGAACTCTTACAAATCTTGCAAAACTTCGGGTTTACGGTAAACCTTTTTCTGTAACCGAATATGATCATCCGTATCCGAATCAGTTTTCGGCCGAAATGATGCCAATGCTAGCGGTTTATGCTAGTTTGCAGGATTGGGATTGTGTTTATACTTTCTGTTATGATCTTTCGCAAAAAAATCCTGAAACTGCAAAAATTACGGGTTATTTTGACCAGGCGAATAATCCTTCAAAAATTGCAGCGGTTCCTGTCGCTTCTCGTATTTTCCGTGAATTCAAAATTAAACCGTTTGAAAAAGCCTTATCGTATACAATAACACCTCAATCTGAATATAAGGCAATTTCTCAAAAAGGCAGCGCATGGAATGTTGTTCCGCCGGAAAGTTTTGGTGTTTCGTCAAAAGATGCACTTTTTTGTATGGTTGGCGCTGTTATAAAAGACAATGGAACTTCTGATGGATTGCAGGTTTATAAAACGTCTGAATCGGCACAAAAAAATTCCGACAGCAATGAATATATTAATCGCAACGGCTGCACTAACCGGATTTATAACTGGAATTCTAAAAATGGCTATTTTATTTATAATGATGATGAAGCTTTTGCCAGTATTTCAATGCCTGATGTAATTTTGCCGATTGAATCTGCATTTTTCCCTGTTGAAGATTTTGCATCTGTTGCAGGTGTAAAAATAGATGATTCGCACTGGCTTGTTTTTTCTTGTTCATGGAGTGGAAATCTTGACGAAAAATTACGGGAGTATGGAAAGGTACCTAACGGAAATTTACTTATAAGAGATAACGTAAATCTTACTACTGAATATTCTGGAAGTGGTTCTGTAGCAGTTGCACTTGGTTCAAAAGGAAAGCTTTTGTTTAATAATGATTCTAATTCATTGTGGAAAGTTTATGCACTTAATACAGATGGAAGTCGTGGAAAGGAATGTAAAAATATGTTCATATCACAGGCTGATAAAACCTTGTGGTATGAGCTTGTAAAATAGAATCAGTCTAAACTTTAAATTGCTATATTTGAACACAAATTCTGTTTATAGATTTGCTTATTTTGATTTTATGTAATATTCATGCACAAGACTTTTATAGCCAAGTTTTTTCATGTCTTCGTAGGTGATTTTATAGTTGCCTTTGTAGTGGCGGCCGCTATAAAGATAGCGGATGTTTTCCTGTAAATAGCGGTCTACAAGCTCAAGGCTTTTTGTTGTAGTGATTACCGGAAAATACCAGCGTTTCCAGCAGAAATCTTCGTATTCTTCATTTCTTTCGGAATTTTCTAGTGATTCTTGCAAAACATCTCCAAAGAAGAGTTTGTTAAAATGCCAGATTAAAATGCCTGCAACTTTTTCAAAGCTTTCGTTTTTGCGGCTTTTCCATACATAAAGCCCCTTTGCTCTTTTTGCAATTTTCCGCTTAATTTTTTTTACAGTGGAAGAAGAAAGATCAAACTCTCCATCTTTATAACTAAGACCAAGAAAATCCCAGACTTGGCCTGGATTTGTTTTTATGCATTTTTGGGGATTTATTTCCAATCCTTCTTTTTCTATAAAATCGAAAAGAAGAGTCTGATATTTTTCCATTTCTTCTTCTGTGTCGCACAATAAAAGTATATCATCTGAATATCTGAAGTAGGGGATATCAACTTTTGTAAAATATTCATCCATCTCTGTAAGGTAAAGATTTGCGAACCAGCCACCTAAAGGACAGCCCGCCATAGCACCGCGTTTTTCTTCTATCAGTTTATCTTCAAAATAACTTTTGTTTTGTGTCAAAAGATTTACAAGAAAGGTCTGCAGTAAAGAATCATCACTGATTGCATCTTTCACTTTTTTAACAAGACGCTCAACAGGAATAGAATTGAAATAATTGTGAACATCTGCTTTAAGTACATATTTTTTTTCAAGGTCTGGAATGGAGCGTAATTTTGCACAGACATTTTTTATAGAGTGATTTTTTCTGAAAGAATAACAGTTGTCGCTGAACAAAAAATCATATTTATTCATAAGCCAGACTAAAGCTTTTAGAAGATATTTGTCTGAGCCATAAAATGCATATATTATACGCTTCTTATCCGAATTCATTTTGTTGATAAAATGTTTTGTCGGGTAATCAACATTCAGATTTGAGATTAGTTTTTTTGCGGCTAAAAGATATTCCCCGGAGTCGACAAAAGCTTTGAGCTCTTTTTCTTCCTTCCTGAAAAAATGTCTTTCCAGCTCTCCCTCTTCAATAAAGTCCTGCCAGACCTTTTTATCGCAAAGGGCATATAAAAGAGAATTAGAAGGGGACATCATCTGGGAAATCTTCTGAACTAGCAGGGAAGCCTTCTGAACTAGCAGGGAAGCCTTCTGAACTATTATTTAATTTATCATTACAAAAGATTTCATAACTGTTATTTTCTCTTTTATCACGAAAAGCTTCATAACTATCATAAAATTTCTGTAACGAAGTGGAATTAGAATAATCTTCCGAATATGTTCTTGAATATTTTGTTTGCCATTTTTGGGGTCTGTAATTACTGACCGGTTCTTTTTGTTTGAATTTTGTATCCGGAGCAAACTGAAACAAAGGAATTAATTCTGGAAAAGAATAATCTTTAGAAATCTTTTCATAAGTAAATGCTGAAGGATGAACTTTCTGTAAATCGATTTTTGATAAAAAATCAGCTTTAAGCTGTTCGCAATTTAAAAATGCTTCGCCTCTGATGTCTTTAAAATCATCTTCAAAAGTTATATCTGTCAGTTGCCTGCAATCTCGAAAAGCAAAACCGCATATTGTTTCAAACTTCTGTGGAAATTGGAAGCTCTTAATACTGGAAAAGGCAAAAGCACTGTTTCCAATACAGCGTAATCCTGAAATATCTCCGCTTATTTCTTTTATGCCGCTGTTCGTAAAACAGTTTTTTGGAATGAGCGTGATGTTTTTATTAAGAACTACGGTTTCCAGCATTTTTGTATTCATAAAGGCAGCAGGTTTTATAGTTTCTACATTTTCACCAAGAATCACTTTTTTTACATTTGTATTTGCAAAACATTCTGCTCCTATTGTTTTTACATAGGAAGGAACAGTAACAATTTCTTCTTCTCCATAATAGTATTCTGCAATACTGTCATTTTCACCGCGGACAGCAAAGCCATCTTTCAGGAAAGGAAAATCAAAATCCTTTAGATTAATTTTTGTTCCGGTAAAGGCATCTTTTTCTATCCACTGTATGCTTTGGGGCAGATTTATTTTTGAAAGTTTTGAACAATTGAAAAAGGCCGCTTTTTGTATGAGCTTAACACCTTCCGAGAGAATTACTTCTTCCAGTTCCGGGCAGTTATAAAAAGTCTTAAAAGTAACGATTTCAATATTTTTTCCTAACTTTGCCTTTTTTAGATATGGTAAATTTGCAAAACACTGCTGGCCGATATATTCTACAGAATCAGGTAAATCAATTTCTTTTATTTTTGAATAGAAAAAAGATTGATAATGGAAGGCAGAAGGTTCAATATATTTTAAGCCGTCATTAAATTGTATCTTTTCAATACTTGTTCCTGCAAAGGCATTCGCTCTGATTAATTTCATTGTAGAAGGAAAGATAAGGTTTTTTATTTCTTTGCAAGGATTTTGTGTGGCATATTTTATGTGCAGGCTGCAAAGTCTGCCAAGACATTTATATCCTTCCGGAATTATTAAGGTGTCTGCATTAATATTATTTTCAATATGAGAGGGACTCTGATTTCCCGGTGCAAACTGTTCTGAAAGAGGATATAATGGTATTGATTCAGATGATTGAATTTTATAAAAACGATTTTTATCAAAGGTAATCATTTTTCCTGCTCCCAAAAAAAGAAGCAGGGAAATAAGTTTATGGTACTACCCACCGAAGACCGGACTTTACTAAAACCTGAGTATCTGCAAACCCTTTTTTTTAAGGTTTTAGCTTCGTCATTAGCAGATGTATATTATACGTTTCCCTGCTTCTTTATATTTATTATAGTATGATAATTAGTAATCGACAATTGAAAAGCCTGGTCTGAAATAAATATCAGGCATGTAGGAAACTTATAAGGAGGATTTCAGCTTATTATTGCTCAAACTTTGCCATATCGCTAAAATGATGAGTTATGGAAAATACAAAGCGTACTGTCACCTGCGGCGAGCTTCGCAAGAGTGATGTTGGTAAGAAAGTTGTTTTGAATGGTTGGG
>CAMOWQ010000009.1 GCA_946628495.1 uncultured Treponema sp.
CATAAACCTGATACTTTGCAGATGAAGATCCGCAGTTCAATGTTAAAATTACCATAAAAACCTCTAAATATTAGTTTGCGAATAAAAAAAATGGGTGTCTTCTTGTCGGTGGGTAAAATTGCTCAAATAAAGCTCGACATTATCTCGCTGGCAGGCAGGCACTCAAAAAAGAATAATGATAAATTATAAAAAAAATAAAGATGATTTTCAATCTCTTTTTATTTTCTGAACAGTCTGTACCAGGTAAGCACAGTTCTATACCAAAGGAACGGAAAAATAAGGAAAATTTTAAACGGATTATGTGCAACTTCCACAAAAATTTCGTGCCCTTTGTTAAACGTCTTTTCGCTGACACGCTTTACACGTTCAGAAAAAATGCCGAATGCATCTTCATAATAAAGGAACATGGAAGAAGAAAACTGTTCGCGTCTTCGGTACGCCCAGCAGTTCTTTTCTTTTATGCCGTCACTCACAAGAACAAGCGAAGGCTGTGCCTTATATATTGCAGAAACAATATCACTTTCTACAGATTTTGGATAATAACCGACATATCTTCCTATAATACGAAGGCTTGGAAAAGTATCGCGCAGATTATGTTCAGTTTTTGCAAGCGTTTTCTTGTTTGAGCCCAAAAGATAAAGTGTCTTATAATGAGAATCAAGTATTGAAAGAATCTGTATTGTAGCTTCAAACGGATTGTAGCGAACAGGAATATCTTTTTTTAAGAATTTCGCTCCTTTTACAATACTTTTTGAAACAGGAAGAATAAGATCTGCCGATTTTATACAGTCTGCAAAATCACCGCGATGCCTGGCACGAAGAAGATTCCATATAGAAAGAAAAACAATCCGTTTTGTTCCCGGTTTATCAAGCAAAGCAAGAATTTCACGTTCAAGATTTTGCGGTTCACAAATATCTACCGGAACTCCAATTACCGAAATACGTTCTATAGCCATAACACAAACTCCAAATCACTTTATCTACTAATTATCGGAAGCGTTTCCACTTATTTTATAATTAACTTCAGATTGAACAACTGCAATTCCATAAACAGCAGCGGTTTCACATCTTAAAATATTTCCTTCAAAATGAATGGCAGAAAATTTCTTGTCTAAAAGGAAACGTATTTCTTCTGGACTGATTCCACCTTCACAGCCAACTGCAACACAAACACAAAGACCTTTATTCTTTAGTTCCGCTGCCTCACATTCTGAAAATTTAGCACCAATTACATTCTGAACACAATCTGTATTTTCATTGCGCTCTGAAAGAACTATGCCAATATCTTTCTTTTCAGATTCATAAAGATGTTTATTCCAAAGTTCAATTGCATCTTCAAGTTTCATGGCAGGCATAACTTCTGTTGCAACAGGAGAACCGCTCTGCTGTCTTGCCTCTTTTACAATACGTGCCAGCCGCTCAAATTTTGCATCAGACAACGACATTGCACTGCTTTTTTCCGAAAACTCACCTATTACTGGAACAATTACCCGAATTCCGCATTCAGTTGCCTGTTTTACAATCTGCTCAAATTTCTGAAATTTTGGAAGAAACTGAAAAAGCCAGTATTCAATGCGACCGTCGGAAACTTCATTCTGAATTGCATCTGCACTTACTCCACGAGTTATAGAATCATTCTGCATGGAAGTTGGTGCACATATCTGAATTATCACTTTTTTTGCAGAATCATCAACAGATGCAACCGTAAAATTCCTAAGAGAGCCGTCTTCAACACGTGCATTCAGCATATCACCTGGCTTTACTCTAAGAACCTGCCGCAGATATCTGTAATCTTTTCCTATCAGTTCGACAATACCATTTTTATCGGGATTTTTGCCAATTATAAACTGCCTCATAAAGTTTATTCCGCAATTTTTTCAGATGAATCAGCTGCATCAACTTCTTCCTGAAGTTCCCTCAAAGTTTTTGTATTCTTTACAAGCTCGTAGAAATTTCCTTCTTTTATTATATTGATTGCCGTTACAAGCTGAAGGTCATAATCCAAATCATAAAGAGGTGTCGGAGCCGTTCTTAAAACCTGATTTCTAAGAATTCTTCTTATAAGCCTTTCATCAAGAGGATAATCCTTTGCAATTACCGAAGCTTTTTTTGCAATTTCCTCTTCATTCATACCAGGATTATTTTCTGCTGTTTTTTCAATGATTTTAGAATTAATCATATCAACATAAATCTTTTCTTCATCAGCTGTAAAAGAATCCATATTACGAACTTCTAAATCTGGCGGAATACCAATTTTATCGATATTTGTATCGCTCGGAGTATAATAACGTGCCATTGTAATTTTTATTCCGTCAATATTGCTCAACGGAATAACCTGCTGAACAGATCCCTTTCCGTAAGTTCTTACACCAACTAAATATGCAAGATGATTATCTTTTAAAGCGCCCGAAAGAATTTCAGATGCACTTGCCGAACCTCTGTTTATAAGCACAACAATAGGAATATTTTTTACCGTTGTATTTTCAGCAGAAGCAGTAAATTCCTGATTTTCGAACAGAAGACGGCTCTTTGTAGAAACAATCGGACCTTCGTCAATAAAACGGTCTGCAATATCAACTGCGCTGGATAAAAGTCCGCCCGGATTATCGCGTAAATCAATAATCATTCCCGTATAATTATTTTTTTCAAACTCGCCTATTGCATCCATAAGACGTTTTGGAGTTTCAGGCGTAAACTGAATAAGCCTTACATATCCGATTGAAGAATCAGAAATCATGCCGTATTTTACGGTTGGAACTTCAATAAGGGAACGCACAAGTCGTACGTCAAAACGCATGTTTGCGCCGCGAAGAATAGAAACTGTTACAGGAGTACCAACTTCTCCGCGCAGTACCGACAGAACTTCATTCATAGTCATATCTGCTGTCGGCTTTCCGTCAACTGCAACAATATAATCACCAGACTGAATTCCAGCTTTTGCACCCGGTGAATCTTCAATCGGAGAAGCAACTTCAACGTATGCAGGCTTTTCCGGAGTATTTTCAACAGGCTTCGATATAGAAAGACCTACACCTCCAAAACTTCCGGCTGTTGTATCATTAAGCTCCCTCATTTCATTTTCATCAAGATAAAGCGTATACGGATCTCCAATTGCATCCAGCATACCTTTAAGAGCGCCTTCGTACAAAATCTTCGGATCAAGTTCATCGACATAATTCTGTTCTACAAAATCAAAAACAGAATTCAATCGCTTCATATATTGAAACGCAGAGGTTTTGTTATCTGTATTTGTGGAAAGTCTGTCAGATTTTTTCTGTGCAAAACAGGAAGAACTTATAAAAAGATTGGTTACAATAAATTGACTTACAAAAAATTTCTTTAGAAAATTGTTCCTTATTAATAACATATAACCATTTTACAGTACTAATAATAAAAATTCTATGATATAATCATGCGTATGGCACAAATTATTCCAGTAGCTAGCGGAAAAGGCGGTGTTGGTAAAAGCCTTCTTTCTGCAAACTTAGCAATTGCACTCGGTCAGCAGGGAAAGAAAGTTGTTCTTGCAGACCTTGATTTGGGTGCATCAAATTTACATTTAGTTATAGGACAGCATCCAGGCAACGAAAGTCTTGGTGCATGGTTCACAGAAAAAACTGATTTTAAAGATATTATTAAACCAACGGATTATCAGAATGTCAGTTTTATTGCAGGCGACAGCCAGATTCCTGATTTAACATCTCTTAAACATGCACAGAAAATTAAACTTATCAGAAATCTTAAAAACATTGATACGGATTACCTTATTCTTGATTTGGGCGCAGGAACCCATCAGTTCATTCTTGATATGTTCCTGCTTTCTCCACAGGGAATTGTCGTTTCCGCACCGGCAGTAACTGCAACCCTTAACGGCTATCTCTTCCTTAAGAATACCGTTTTCCGTCTTTTGTATACGACGTTTAAAAAAGACACACCAGGTCGTGCATACCTCGACAGCCTTAAGAAAAACACACAATCCATGCAGAAACTTTATATTCCGCAACTCGTACAGAATCTGTATAAAATTGACATGGAAACAACCCAGCTTTTCGTTACACGCATGCAGCAGTTCAGACCGCGTCTTGTAATGAATATGATTGATAATCCAAAGGATGTTGACAAGGCTCAGAGAATTAAAACTTCATGCAATCAATATCTTGGGCTCGAAATTGAATACCTTGGCGTAATGTACAGAGACATGCTTCAGGACAAGGCACTTTCTTCCCAGCTTCCACTCGTTGTGTATAAACCACAGTCGGTTCTTGGCCAGGCAATCTACCGAATTTCCGACAAAATCATGGAAACGCCCGCACGTTCTTTTGACGCAGATTTTTCACCGGACAATTTTTCCGACAATTTCCAGTCAGCAGAAACAGAAGCAAATGAAGATTACAATTTTAAGCTTTCCGGCGTAGACGATTTGATTTCAGGCGGTTCACTTACAATTTCCGAGCTTGCAGAAATGATTAAAACTCAGGCTTACGAACTGACTCAGTTGAAAAAGGAAAACAACCTTTTGAAATCAAAACTCATAAAAGCCGCACAGCAAGGATTTAAAGTTTAATATGTTTTTATATATCAATTATCCGTCGTGGATTAATCCTCAGATTTTTCCTAACATTCCTTTTTTGAGCATGTTCCGCTGGTATGGTTTAATGTATTTTGTAGCGTTCGGAATTGCATATCTTCTGTTAAAACAGACATTAAAAGAAGGCATGCTGGATTCAAACAACTATAAAGCAACAGAAGATGATATCTACGGATTTATCGGAACCGGTATTGTTTTTCTGATTATTGGCGCAAGGATTTTTTCGACACTTGTTTACAATGCCGCTGCAGAATATTGGAAAAGACCTTGGCTTATTTTCTGGCCGTTTCAGAACGGAAAATTTACAGGTCTTGCAGGAATGTCTTATCACGGTGGATTCATAGGCGGTTTTATAGGCATGCTTATATGGTGCAAAAAACACAAACAGCCTTTATGGAAATGGGTTGATGCAATGGCATGTGCAATTCCACTCGGTTTTACATTCGGACGAATTGGCAACTTCATGAACGGTGAATTATTCGGAAGAATTACGACAATGCCATGGGGAATTGTATATCCTCAGGCAGAACGTTTTTCTACAACAATTCCGTGGGTTCAGGAATTTGCCTCAGAAATCGGAATGGATATTTCTACATTGAACATCGTAAACCTTCCAAGACACCCAAGCCAATTATACGAAGCATTTTTTGAAGGTGTTTTTCTTTGGCTAATTATCTGGAATTTACGAAAACACAAAAAATTTGACGGTATGCTTGCGGCTGTATACACAGGCGGTTACGGATTAGTTCGTTTTATAATTGAATATTTCCGCGAACCAGATGCCGATATCGGTTACAGATTTGCAAAAGACCCGACAGCTCCTATTTACAAAAACACATCCCTGCTGAACTTTTCAACAGGCCAGCTTTTCTGCTTTATAATGATAGTAACGGCAATTGTCGCTTCCATCATTCTTTACCACAAAAACAAAAAACAGCAAAACTAAACAGGCATAAAAAAAAGGACATCTCTATTAAAAGAGATGTCCGGCCTCCTAATTTTCATACAGAAACCGGCCAGTAAACACCAGTGATTCCTGAAAAAAATTTCTAACTTTAATGAACATTCCGTCAAAAAACGGAACATTCTTTCTGCATAAACAGGCGTACTGCATAAAACAGCACGTCTTAAACACTAACGTGCGTATTCAATAATTCGCGTTTCGCGTATCATTGTAAGACGGATTCGTCCTGGATAACGCAAGTCATTTTCAATCTGTTTTGCAATATTTCTTGCCAATTCCTTAACATCGCTGTCTGGAATTTTTTCATTATTTACAAGAATTCTAAGCTCTCGTCCAGCCTGAATTGCATAAGCCTTTTCTACACCTGGGAATGCTTCTGCAATCGCTTCAAGATTTTCCAGACGTTTTACATAATTGTCGATTGTTTCCCTTCTGGCACCAGGTCGTGCAGCAGATATTGCATCGGCAATCTGTACGATAATAGCTTCAACTGTTTCTGCAGGAATATCATTATGATGAGCACCAATTGCATTAACGACCCGAGGTTCTTCTCCCATCTTTCTTGCAATTTCTGCACCAACTTCTGCGTGGTTCTGATCAGAATCAGTTTCTGCTCCTTTACCAATATCATGAAGAACAGCAGCACGTTTTGCAAGTTCTCGGTTTGCGCCAACCTCTGCGGCAATCATGCTTGCTGCCATTGCAACTTCTTTTGAATGTGTAAGAACGTTTTGACCATAACTTGTTCTGAAATACAGACGGCCAAGAGCCCTTATACCTTCCGTATTCATATTATGAATGCCAAGATCAAATAACGCTTTTTCACCTTCTTCATAAATCTTGTTCTGAACTTCATGTGTAACTTTCTGAACAACCTCTTCAATGCGGGCAGGATGAATACGTCCGTCCGAAATAAGGCGTTCCAAAGATTCTTTTGCAATTTCCTTGCGAACCGGGTCAAAACAAGAAATTACAACTGCTTCCGGAGTATCATCAATAATGATGTCAACGCCAGTTAAAGTTTCAAGCGTTCTAATATTACGTCCTTCCCTACCAATGATACGGCCTTTCATTTCGTCGCTTGGAAGTGATACAGTTGTAACAGTAATGTCACTGGTTGTTTCAGGAGCAATTCTCTGAAGAGTAGTAATTAAAATATCTTTTGCTTTTTTTTCAGCGGTAAGCTGTGCATCCTGCTCTATCTTGTTGATTAAGGCCTGAGCATCGTGGCGTGCATCGTTTTCAAGATTTTTAATTATTAAATCTTTTGCTTCCTGTGCAGACAAACCTGAAATTCTTTCAAGTTCCTGTCTGTAAAGTTCCTCTTGCTTAGAAAGTGCAATTTCCTTTTTTTCCATTGCAGCTTTTCTTTCAGCATACTCTTTTTCGTTTTTTTCAAATTCAGCGGCTTTCTGGTCAAGCAACTCTTCTTTTTTGTTTACTCTCGCTTCGTAACGCTGAACTTCGGCACGTCGCTCACGATTTTCCTTTTCCTGCTGGTTTCGTTCACGAATGAGTTCATCTTTTGCATTTAACAAAATTTCTTTTTTCTGAGCTTCAGCTTCTCTAATAGCATCCTGTTTAACACGTTCTGCTTTCTGTTCTGATGCAGTTAATTGAAATCTGGCATAAATCCAGCGAATAATCCATCCAAAAACGATTCCTACAACAGGGAGAGCGATGTACAGAATTAAATTCAAATTCATACAATTCTCCTAGTTTTTATATATAGAAATGTTCAGTATATATAATAACGCAAGATTTAAAGATTTGTCAAACTAATTTACCAAGACTTACAAAACAAAAACCTACCAGCGGTTACCAAAGAAAATAAGATTATGTTTTGTACGCCAACGAGAAAGCACATACGCATCTTCGCCATAAGGCGTTTGATTTCTGTCTGTACGCTGCTGATGAACGACATTCATATTCCTTACTTCTATGCATAAACGATATGAATCCCCCTTTAATGCATAAACAATAAGAGACTCCCTTGAAACAATTCTTTCTGAATAAGAGGCCACACAATTATGCAGGTTCGAGGCAACATTTACCAACTCATTATAATCTTTTGGGAGAATAAATTTAAAACCGTCAATTTCATCTTCCAAAG
Source organism: uncultured Treponema sp. (assembly GCA_946628495.1). Taxonomy (GTDB): domain Bacteria; phylum Spirochaetota; class Spirochaetia; order Treponematales; family Treponemataceae; genus Treponema_D. The sequence goes on from CAMOWQ010000009.1 coordinate 7,666, forward strand.
CAGATTCCGCCGCCGTATATGAATACTGAACATTTGGATGAGCAATGCGTCTTGTAACATCCGAAAGCACATCATGATTATATTCAGTAAAGCCGTCGCGAAGAATTTGCACGCGTACATTATAATCAATATTTTCAAAATGACGGCAAAACATTCTTAAAGCATCTTCACCCATACTGCTACAACGATAATGCATATAATTCCTACCATCATAGGTCTCAAAAAAATCTTCTTCTAGAACAGTACGTTTTATAAGATTCCAGGAAGCTTTTTCGCCTTTTAAAGGAATTATCCAGGTAAAGAAATCCTTAAAATAATGAAAATTACGATGAAACACAGAGCATATATCTTCATGCTTTAGAATTTGCTGAATTATATTAACATCCTTAAATCCAAAATCGCACAAATATTTATAGGCACGAAGTACATTTGAATAATTTTCCAGATAAATTTTACGCAGAGATTTAAATGTTTTAATTCCCAGAACTTCGCAATATTTATAATAACAGTTTGGATCAAATCTATACGGTTCAAGAAATTCCGTTACATTCTTTTCTTCATCATAAGCAAAATATTCCTTATCAAACATTATTTCAAAAAATAAACGCGGCTCATAAGGAATATAAAGAATAGCTTTTAAAATCATTCCATACACAGAAGTCTTATTACAACGATGATTGGTCATCCACCAGTAAGAAAATGCCATCTTATCAGGAAGTTCCGACATATTCATAAAATTGATTTTTCGATTAAGCAGCTTGCATGTAAGTTCCTGTAAACGAAGCATACAACATTCATAAACTTCATCTGGATAATACATGCCGGAAGCAACATTTTCAGAACTTGCCAATGAATAGATTTTAAATGCCTGATTTTTTATCTGTCTGTAAACACCGTTTTTTACATCATATTCTTCGCTTGTAACAAGAAACGGTATTTCTTTCATAACAGATTCTGAATAAACAAATTCCTTTTCTAAAGCCATGCGGTTCAGCGAATACTGCTCAAGTATAAGCGTAAGATTTTTTGAATCGACTATGAGTCTGTAAAACAAAACATCCTTATGTACTTTAAAGGGGAAATTTTTAGCAACTTTGCTTTTCTGTTTTCTTTCTTCTAAATCTTTCTGAAAATTAAGATATTTTTTATATTCTTTTATATATTTCCGTAAATCTTCGGATGAAAGTTCGTGCAATAATAAATCATGCCGTTCTATTTTTCTGAATAAATCCGAACCATAATATTTTGTCGAATAATACTTAGAACCACCAGATGCAAGCTCATCTTTTGATAAATAAACATATTTTATTCCTTTTAGATTGCAGCGGCTTGTAACAACAGTTTCATCAGTTTGCTCAAGAATTCGTTCCCAGCAAAAATGTTCAGGACAAAAACAATACAGTCCGTCATCACAAAGCCTTTTGATAAGAAGCGTATTCTGTTCCAAAGGATTGTATTCAACAAGAGAAAAACTTTCTTCAGCAAAATTCCTGCAAAACCAAAATTCATCAACAGTATTTTTTGCATGAAACAAAGAGATGTTCGACAGAAAATGTTTATTTGCAAAAAAGTTCATTTTTACCCCAAAATTATCTAATGCCTGCCAAAATAAGTTTCCAGACGATTATACCGGCTATCAGTTTCATCACAAGAATCCATATAATCATCTATTATTTTTAAGGTTTCATTATAGGTTTCTTGAGAAGGTACAGGCATCCGTGAAAAATCTTCAGTTAATTGGCTGTATGCATCCTGAGACATTGATCCAAACAATGCATTTTTTAGCTGCTCATCACCCAAAACATACACACTATGCAATTGTGCAAGAGATAATTTCTTTTTGACAGCATTTATTTGTCCCATCGACATTGAAAAAGCAAAGTCAGATTTATTAAAGAAGGTTTTTATCTGTTTTACAAGCCACTTATCCGAAGGCTCCTGTGACATTAACTTTTCATTATAAATCTGATTCAATTCTTCATAAGAAAGATTTTCCATGCCAATCTGCAGCTGCACAAAGTCTTCGGGTTTAATAATATCAGCTCTGGAAAGAATACAGCCAATTTCCTTTTCTTTTAGGGTAACTTCCATTTTTCTTAACTTATCAGAAGATTGATCTTGAACAACCTCGTAAGAATTTTCATCATTTTTCATTTTTAGTATTACTTTACGAGTTTCTTCAGGAAGTGTATTTAGAACTTCTTTTTTCTTTGATTCATCAAGCTGGTCAATACAAAATGAAAGTGTCGAAAGATAATATTTTGTAGCATACAGAAAAAAAGAATCCTGATATTTCTGTTTTAGATTGTCCAATGCCTGCTTAGTTTCTTCAAGTCCCATATATTTTAATATAGCACAAAAAAGTTTTGGTGCAAGAAATGTAAAAAAAATTAAAGCGAAAAATCTTTTCCAAGATAAATTTCGCGGGCAAGATCAGACTGCAATATTTCTTCGCGGCTGCCTTGAATCATGATAGTACCCGTATTTACAATGATGGCACGGTCTGTAATTTCAAGCGTATCGCGAACATTATGATCTGTTATAAGAATACCGATACCGCGTTTTGCAAGAAGTTTTATCATTGCCTTGATATCGGCAACAGCAATAGGATCGATTCCGGCAAAAGGTTCATCAAGCAAAAGAAATTTAGGCTCTACTGCAAGCGAACGTGCAATTTCGGTACGTCTTCGCTCTCCACCAGAAAGTGTAAATGCCTTTTGATAACGTATACGTCCGATTGAAAATTCTTCGATTAAATCTTCAAGACGCTGTTTTTTTTCTTTATAAGATAAATCTTTTCGTGTTTCAAGAATTGACCATATATTATCTTCAACCGTGAATTTTCTAAAAACAGAAGGTTCCTGTGGAAGATACGAAATGCCAAGTCTTGCACGTTTATACATTGGAAGTTTAGTAAGGCATTTATCATCAAGAAAGATGTCGCCGGAAGTAGGTTTATAAAAACCTACGACCATATAGAATGTAGTTGTTTTTCCAGCCCCGTTCGGTCCAAGAAGACCAAGAACTTCACCCATCTGCATTGAAAAATCTATACCTTTTACAACCTGCTTATGACCAAAACTTTTATACAGCGAATTTACACGTAATATATGCTGATTTTCAGGGGCAATTACTGTTTTTGATTCTTCATTTTCATCCATTTTAATTCCCCTTTCTTTCCTGATTATTTTCGCTTTTTTCTTCAGAATTCGTTCCGTCGGTTTCGGCAATCTGCTTTGTATCTTTTACAGAACCTTTTACGTTTCCGTCCAAAGTAATTTCCTGAGTATCCATATCAAGCGTTATATGCTGTGCACGGAACGTATCATCATTCTGTTTTATCTGTGCATTTCCTGAAAGTTCAAGCATCTGCTGGTCTTTCTGATAAACCGCATAAGCAGCAGTACATACATTGTCTTTTTGAGTAAGATTTATACCAATCTGCAAAACGGCGATGTTCGTTTCCTGATTATATTCTATCATTTGAGCAGAAGCTTTTACATCGTTATCTTTATCTTCAAGTTTTACACTGCCTTTTAATGACGCAACCTTGCTTTCGCGGTCATATTCAAGATTTGCACATGTAAATTCCATATTTGTTTTAAGATTTTTTCCAACAACATTACCGTCAGCTTTTATATAACGGTAATCTTCGCCAGAAAGTTCTATGCTATCAGAAGAAATTTCCATCGTTTCCGTAAGAATATATGCATTTCCAGAAAGTTTAGTAGTTGTATTTTTACTTCCAGCCTGACCTGACATAGTTCCGGCAGAAAAGGTTATTTTTTCTGCATAAACAAGACTGCAAAAAAGAAAAACTGACAATGTTAATGAAAAAAACTTTTTGAATTTCATTCCTGTTCTCCGCTGGTTTCTATTGTACCGCTGACAGTTCCCGTAAACGCAAAATCACCGCTTACTCCACTTGCAGAAAAACCGCTTCCGAATATTTCGATATCATCTTTTTTTATCCGGACATTGGTACTGCGCCCACTTACAAGCTGTTCATTTTTGGAATTCCAGCGAAGGCTTTCTGCAAAAACAGTTGCATTTTTTGACTTGCTGAACAGACGGATACTATCATACAACTCATAGAATTCTCTATCGGTATCAAGCATAAGAAGCCCGCAATGACCTTCTGTAGCAACTTCTTTTTTATCGTCATAGGAGATGAAATCAACATTTTTTATGTACGATTCCGAAGAGCCTTTATACTGTTCAAGTTTTTCAGCCTTAAGCTCAACTTTTTTTCCAAAATCTTCGTATCTTGTTAAAGATGCCCCGGAAAAAACAAATTCAGGAACTTTATCTTCGGCAGGAACCATTTCATCATATTTTAATGAACATGAAAAAAACATAAATGAAATTATCAAAAAAAACGCACATTTTTTCATTATCTGACAATAATCCCCGCCGATTTTTTTTAGAACTCCTGCTTTATTTTATCGGCATCCTTACCTTTATCTTTTTCCCTGATTTCAACACGCCTTATTTTACCGCTGATTGTTTTTGGCAAATCCTTTACGAATTCATAAATTCTAGGGCATTTGTACATGGCAGTATTTTCTTTTGCAAATGTCGAAATTTCAACTTCCATTTCTTTAGGGTCTTTATCAGCATATTCAGCAGACAAAACAATTGTTGCCTTAACTGCCATTCCGCGTTTTGAATCTTCAACGCCTGTTACTGCGCATTCAAGTACAGCCGGGTGTTTTTGCAGAATAGATTCAACTTCAAACGGACTGATTCGATATCCCGATGATTTAATAATATCATCTTTTCTTCCAACGAACCATACATATCCGTCATCATCCATATAAACATTGTCGCCTGTATGATAAACACCACCGTCAAAAGCTTCGGCAGTAAGCGAAACATCTTTATGATAACCCATCAAAAGTCCAAATGGACGACCGTCTTCTACATGAATGCACAATTCTCCGGTTTCGCCTGCTGGTACAGGTTTTCCATTCGGATTAAGAACTTCTACTTTATACAACGGATTAGGTCTTCCCATAGAACCTGGTCTTACTTCGCAAAATTCCATGAAGTTTCCACAAATAATAGTAGATTCTGACTGTCCGTAACCTTCGTAGATTTTTTTGCCTGTTTTTTCAAGCCACTTATTATAAACTTCGCCATTAAGAGCTTCTCCTGCAGTACTGAATCTGCGGCATTTACTCAAATCATATTTTGACAAATCCTGACGAACAAGGAAGCGGTAAACTGTCGGTGGCGCACAGAAAGTTGTAAGCCCGTATTTAGAAATCATCTGAAGCATCTTATCCGGCTTAAGCATGTTCATATCGTAAACAAACTGAGCTGTTCCACAAATCCACTGGCCATATAGTTTGCCCCAGGTTGCTTTTGCCCAGCCAGTTTCGGCAATTGTAAGATGAAGTCCGTCATCAACAACACAATGCCAGTATTTTGCAGTCATAATATGTCCGATAGGATATACAAAATCCTGCAATACCATTTTAGGATAACCAGAAGTTCCCGATGTAAAATACATAAGCATAGGATCATTATTATGAGTTGCAGCTTCTCCAACCGGACGTGGAAACTCTGGATCTACTTTTTCGTATTCATCATGAAAACTAATCCAGCCTTCTCTTGCAGGTCCAACCGTAACCTTATATTTTACAGTTTCTGATTTTGGCATTGCCTTTTCTATTTCTTCAAGTATGTGCGGATTATCATAAGAAATAATCATCTTTACATCAGCAGCATTCGCGCGATATTCGATGTCTGCCTGTAAAAGCTGGTCTGTTGCAGGAATTACAATTGCACCAATTCTATGAAGAGCAGGCATAAGAATCCACCATTCATAGCGGCGGCGCAAAATAAGCATAACGGTATCGCCCTTCTTAATACCTTTAAGTGTAAGCCAATATGCAGCTCTTTTTGATTCACGGGAAATATCAGCAAAGGTAAAAACTTTTTCTTTATCGCAATTATCATCTATCCATACAAGTGCCCTTTTATCCGGCTGTTCTCTTGCATAGCGGTCAACAATATCATAAGCAAAATTAAAATTTTCAGGTGCTTTAAGCCTGCAGTTTTTCACAAAATCATCATAGCTGGTAAACTCTCTATCTTCTACCAAAAACTCATGAGCAAGATTCATAAAACAATACCTCAATATTCAAAATTATACAAAACTGTCTTAACTATAATATACAAAACTTTTTAAATTCATAGAGATTATGACATTTTTTAATTATTTGTCAATGCAGTTAAAATAATGCATTCCTCCCAAACAATACAATCTTTCTAATTTGCAATTTAAAACGATTGTATTATATTAAATCAAGCAAACTTTTTTTAGGAGAATTAAACAAAAATGAGTCGACTTTCACGATATTTAAGTTCTTCAGGTAGAAACATCGCATCTATTTCAACAACAGAATGTTACGCAATGACCTGCTATTTTCAAGCCGCTCAGTATTACAACGATGACGGAGATTTTTCCAGCAGTGTAAACATTTATATAGAACTTTTTAAGCGCATGAACATTACAAAAAAGGTCGAAAAACTCATTTCGGAATATTTAGAGCAGCTTATCGCAACAGAAAACCTTATTCCAATACCCGAAGATTACGAACCTGAAGTTACAAGTATTCGAAGCAGCAGACGACTTATTGTTGAATTAGGTACAACTTTTCCTCATACAAAAATTCCTGTTCTATATAAAGAAGATTCAACCGTATTTTCACGATATACAGAACTCTGCACAAACCAGCTTAACATTGACATTTGCAGATGCTTAATTGCAACCGAAGACATGAATTTCTTCAACAAATTGATACAGGCAACATTTTTTGAAAACAAACCGATTAACTCAATTCAAAAAAGGCTTCTTTTTCAAGACTTACCGGTAAAATACAAAAAAGCCCTTGATAATACGGATGAAATAAATTTTATTGCAGATGCAGCAAATCTTTCTGATATAGAAAAAAAATATCTTCTATTATTATACAGATTTAAAACCATAGAAAAATTCAGTGATACAAACGATGATTCTTTTAACCTTATAACCTGCAGCGTTCTAAATATAAATCAGCGGGAATTTACACAAATGACAAATTCCGCAAGCAAACTTTCCTCATTCGGTTTTATTACACATCCGACAAGTATTAACAACGATTTGATTGAATGCATACAGAATCAGGACATAAACCTGTTTTTTTCCGACACAATAAAAGAAGTTTCCTGCAAAGAAGCCTACAAACTCGAAAGCTACAATATTCCCGAAAATATTACGCAGGTTATGGAACGTTTTGTTCAGAGCACTTTTCCAACATCCATGCTTTTTTACGGTAAGCCAGGAACAGGAAAATCTGAATATGCAAAATCACTTATTGCAGCCTCTGGCAAAAAAGCCTACATTTTGCGAAGCGATTTAAATTTTTCTTCTGACAACAATATTCTTGGAAAACTTAATTTCTATCTTTCGCTTAAAAAAGATGATTCTGTGCTTATTATTGACGAAGCAGACAAACTTCTTGAAACCCGCGATTTTAACTTTTTCGGAATGGCAACTCCTTCTCCAAAAAAAGGATTGATTAACAGCATGCTGGAAAATGCGCTTGGCACTTCAATATGGATTGTTAATTTTTCAAGTCAGATTGATGATTCTACAAAACGAAGGTTCAATTTATCGTACAGATTTGATGAAATGTCATCCGAACAGCTGCGTTCAATTGCTTCCTCAAAACTAAAACCTCTTGAAATAAGCGACGAAGTTCATTCTAAAATTCTTGATTTTCTTGGCAAATACAATGTTACAGGCTCTTCCGTAGACAATATTGCAAAAACAATCCGCGCAATGAATTGTTCAAACGATGACGAACTTATAAACAACATTCAGTTCGTTCTAAAAGAAAATGCAAATCTTTTAAGCGGAAATCCTAAAATGCGCGAAAACGTTACCGGAAACTATGAACTTTCAGTATTAAACACATCAATAAAACCTGAACGCATAATCCGCATGATTCAGAATGCAATTAAATTTTCTTCTAAGCATAAAAATTCAGAAAATGGAATCCGAATGCTTTTTTATGGATTGAGCGGAACTGGTAAAACTGAACTTGCACGCTATATTTCCGAAACAATGAATAAAAAAATTCTTATAAAGCGCGCATCTGATATATTGAACAAATACGTTGGCGAAAATGAGCAGAATATTAAAAATGCCTTTGAAGAAGCAGAACGAAACGACCAGATTCTTTTGTTTGATGAAGCCGATTCATTTTTTTCCGACAGAAATTCTGCAAATACTTCCTGGGAACGCACGCTTGTAAATGAATTCCTTACACAAATGGAAGAATTTTCGGGCATCCTGATATGCACGACAAATCTCCGCAATATTATGGATGCCGCTTTGCAGAGAAGATTCCATCTTTGCGTTGAATTCAAGCCGCTTACAATTGAAGGCATAACAAGTCTTCTTGAACGATATTTTTCTGAATACACTTTTACCGAAAAACAAATTTCGCAGTTGAATGCCTATGACACAATAACTCCGGGCGATTTTGGCTCTCTTTTTGGAAGAATACGTTTTATGGATGAAGAAGACATCAATTCCGATTTCCTTATTGAAGAACTTATTGCAATGCAGGAAGAGAAAAACATGAACGGAAGCGGCAGGAAAGTAGGATTTTCTTTATAAATATAGGTGAAAAATCAGCAAAACAGAATAAATCATCTAAAAACGGAATCGACACAGAAAAGTCTCGAACATTGCAACAGACTCCAAAAAACACTAAAATCATAGCAAAATAAAAAAGCGCAATGATGCGCGGCACGGAGTTTCCACATGGCAAATACAAATGTTCCTGAACTTTTTGGCAGTTTGGTTTTTAATCAGTCGGTAATGAAGGAAATGCTGCCTTCTCAAACCTACAAGGCTCTTAAGCATACAATGGACGAAGGTACACCGCTTGACCTTGAAGCAGCAAATCAGATTGCAGAGGCCATGAAAACCTGGGCTATTTCTAAAGGTGCAACACATTATTCACACTGGTTCCAGCCACTCACCGGTATTACAGCTGAAAAGCATGACTCCTTCCTTACACCTTCAGATGAAGGCAAAATTCTGATGAGTTTTTCCGGAAAGGAACTGATTAAAGGTGAACCTGATGCTTCAAGCTTCCCTAACGGTGGTAAGCGTTCAACCTTTGAAGCCCGCGGTTACACTGTATGGGACCCGACTTCTTATCCTTTTGTAAAAGACCACACACTTTGTATTCCTACAGCCTTCTGTTCATATAACGGAGAAGCTCTTGATAAAAAGACTCCTCTCCTCCGCTCTATGGAAGCAATTAACGAACAAAGCCTTCGTGTTCTCAAGCTTTTTGGAAATCAGGCAAAGCACGTTACTACAACAATGGGACCTGAGCAGGAATATTTCTTAGTTGATGAAAAGCTCTACCAGAAGCGCAAAGACCTTAAAATGTGCGGCCGTACCCTTTTTGGTGCCCGCCCTGTAAAAGGTCAGGAAATGGACGACCAGTACTTTGCAGCCATCAAGCCTCGCGTTATCAAATATATGGAAGATTTGAACGAAGAGCTCTGGAAGCTTGGAATCTACGCAAAGACAGAACACAACGAAGCCGCTCCTGCCCAGCACGAAATGGCTCCAATCTTTACAACAAGTAACCTTGCCGCAGACCAGAATCAGCTGACAATGGAAATCATGAAAAAGGTAGCCCGCCGCCACGGCCTTATCTGCCTCCTTCACGAAAAACCATTTGCAGGTGTAAACGGAAGCGGTAAACATAACAACTGGTCTATTGCAACAGACCTGGGTGAAAATCTTTTTGCACCTGGAAAAACTCCACGCGATAATGCACAGTTCCTTTTGTTCCTCACTGCAGTTATTAAAGCTGTAGATGATAATCAGGACCTGCTCCGCTACTCTGTTGCCTCTGCCGGAAACGACCACCGCCTTGGAGCAAACGAAGCGCCTCCAGCAATTGTTTCAATTTACGTAGGAGATGAACTCGACGCCATTCTTAAGGCAATTAAAGATGGCACAGACTATAACGGAAAAGCCGGCGTAAAAATGACAATTGGTGCAGATGTACTTCCACCAATTCCAAAGGATTCTACAGACCGCAACCGAACTTCTCCATTTGCCTTTACAGGAAACCGCTTTGAGTTCCGTTCAGTAGGAAGTGCCCTTTCTATCAGCGGACCAAATACAATCCTCAACGCAATTCTTGCAGATACACTCCGTGCCTTTGCAGATGAACTTGAGCAGTCAAAGAACTTTGACGAAGACCTGCAGAAGCTCATTAAGCGCGAAATTACAGCTCACTGGCGCATTCTCTTCAACGGAAACGGTTACGGCCAGGAATGGATTGAAGAAGCAGAACGCCGCGGCCTCAAGAATTACCGCACAACTCCAAAAGCAATTGAGCACTACATCGACCAGAAGAATATCGACCTCTTCACAAGACTTGGAATCTACACTCCGGAAGAAATGAAGAGCCACTACGATATCAAACTGGAAAAATACTGCCAGGTTATAAATATTGAATCTAACACAATGCTGGAGATGGTTCACAAAGATATCATTCCGGCAGCCTTCAAATACCTGAATGTTCTTGCAGATACAGAGTTTAAGATGCAGCGCGTTATGACAATGTGCGACGCCGGCCTTAAGCTTATGGAAAAGCTGAATACTCTGGTAAATGATCTTTCAAACAAGGCAGACGAACTTGCAAAAAAGCACGAAGAAACCCGTGCCATTACAGACCTCATGCAGCGTGCCCATGCATATGCAAAGGTAGTAATTCCTGCTATGGAAGAAGTTCGCGCTATAGCTGACCAGATTGAACCTTTACTTGGCGAAGAATACAAACCATTCCCAAGTTACGAAGATTTGCTTTATAGCGTACAGTAGATGTGTAAGCCCTCTGGCGGGCGGTGTTTTATAGCAGGACGTTAAGAAAATTGCGAAAGTAATTTTCAGGTCTACAACTTTTTATCGGGCACATCCGCCGGCTTCGCCGGCGGCCGGGCTTTTCGGGACTCCGGCTTCCGCCTCCGAACACGCTACCGCGTGTTTTCGCTTAGCTCCTCCCTACAATCCCTTGTGCAAATTCTCATTAAAACAAGTTTTTTTCAAAAAGTACCAACTAAATCATCCAAATACAGTCATCATCTCTCATATCTTGCATACATAAAGTCTTAACGTTTCTTAAAAATCTGAGACTTTGAATTATACGTTCCCAACGCACTAACATCTCTAGAATCAAAAAATTCATTAAGCTCGGACGGGGAAAAAAGAGTTGTAATTGGTATTATTGTTTTTGTTTTTTCTATCCTTTCTCTAACATAATAAGACGGTTCCTGCCGGCGACTATACGCTTCGGCATTATTTTTTGTACCGCTATACCAGATATTTAATGCATTTGAAAGAGCTTCCGTCTGTGTATTATAATAATCGATAAGTACACTAGATAACGCAGATAGGGCCATTTCTCCTTTCTGGAGATTTTGAATATAGTAATAGATAATAGCATCTTCCTTTTTAAGATTCTTTTCTTTCGAAATCTTTTCTATTGCACCTGTAACTTGTATATACTTCTGATAATCTTCATTTGTAGTTATACCCAAGACACGAGCAGAATTAAAATCCGTATAATCTGAAAATCCATTCTCTATAGCCAAATAATATTCATTTCCTTTTTCAAATCCATTTTCTTTTGCAAACTTCCAATCAGACTTATTCTTAAAACCTTTATCTGTATATTCAAGATACTCTCTATAATCTGCATAATTAGAATAGCCCAAGTTTTTTGCACTATAATAAGCTGATGAATCAGACTTGCTTCCCGAATTATTCGGACTTCGCGTATTTACAAATCCTTTTTTATAAGCATCCTTGCAATCATCAACAGAAGAAAAAGAATTACGCGTATAATAATAGTAAGTCTCAGAATTATTAAAGCCAAGAGCAATTGCTTTGTTATAATCTGATCCATTTTGAAATTTCATAGCGAATCCTTTCTTATAATCTCCTAAAGTTACATACCCTTCCATTGAAAAAGAAAAATATACTGAACCTACTATTATGTACAACATCAAGCCATCACATACTTTCTTATTATACTCATGTGACGAATCTATTGATTTTTGAATATATCCTATTCTAATACCATATTCATTAATAATAGATTCAAGATCTTCAATATTTTTTATTTCAATTACAGGAACATTTTTTATACTATCAATCTCTATGTATCTGATTTCGCAAAACAATGATGTAATAAATACTGAAAATACAATAATAGCACTAAAAAACTTCTTCACTTTCAAACTCCTTATCAAAAGTTTATTTCACCATAAAAGTTGCAAGTGTTTCATAGTTTCCTTTACCGTTAGCAGAAAGACCTATAGAAATCTGTTTTACATTTTTGGGAATCTCCACTTCTCCCGTAAAATTACCGTTACCGTCATTTTCAAGTTGAATAAACTTATTACCAGCAATTACTGCCACAAAAGCCTTATCTTCGCTATAAACATTAAAAAAAATCTTTTCTCCTGCAATAAGAGTCATTTGCTTTGGCGTTATCAATACAGTATTTTTTGACTTTACAGTATATACATTCGGATATTTTATGCTGCTTGCCTCTGAGGCTTCAACAAGAAATTGTCCGCAACTTTGGCCGCTTCTGCCGCCTTGTTTCATATAATATACAGTAACCTTATAGCTACCAGATGAAGGAAATTGCATTTCTGTTTTTATAATTCCATCTTTTTTTTCTGTCCAAACAGCGTTATTCACAACTGTTCCACCGATAGCATTCACCTGATATGTAAGAATCCAGTCATCTTTCACTTTGTATTCTTTTACAAAACAACTATCAACATTGTTAATTTTTTTTACAGATGAAAAATCTTCCCCTGTAAGTTCAAACAATTTTGGTCTGAAATCTGGAAGCGAAGAAAATTCTGTAACAGACAATGGTGGCTGAATCAATTGATTTTTTCCGTCATCAGGAAAATGAGTATAAACAAAATGTTCTGGTTTCAAAAAAAGCCATTCAGTATTATATTTTTGTTCTGATTTTTTTCCGTTCATATACCCAGAATCCCATGTACAATCAACCAAATACCAGCAGTCGTCTATTTTTACAATATTCCACGCATGATTAGAATCCATAGGATTTTCCGAAGAAATATCAGTACCAACACCTCGTGCATAACCGCTCACTTTTTGTGCAGAAACTTCCAATTCATTCATATACCGCAAAAACAGATTTGCATATCCTTCACAAACAGCTGTTTTCGTTTTTAAAACATTCTGCCAGCTTTGATCAGGAATTGTATTAGCCCAGAAATTTTTTGCATCATAGCTAACTAAAAGACAAACTGCATCATGAGCCATTTTTACACGTTCAAAATCATTTACAGCAACTTCATTTATTTTTGCAGCAATATTTTTAACATATTCATTTTGATCCGTTGTTCTTAAGGAATCAATTTTATTTGATTTAATAAAAGTCTGAATTGTTTTATCTGCTTTATCAGTTCGATAAGAATATGCTAATTCATACGATTCTGGAGTTTTATAAAAAGCAGTTTTTGACTTACCTCCAGAACCACTTTTATCTGAATCAGACTTCTGTCCTTTAGTTACACCGTCAAGAACAGTAGAAATTTTATCCACCATCAGGTTTAGTGTTTCACAACTTGTAAAAATCATAGAGAGTATAAAAACTTCACAAAGCATAAAAACAATTTTTTTACCCACAAACTTCCTCATATAAAATCCTCCAATAGAAAAGAATATTTCACCATATAGGTAATATTGTATCATACAAATTTTGCTGTTCATAGCAAAACCTTTTCTAAATACCTATTATTTGGTAATATTTATTACCTTTGCAAAAGTTCCAAGAATTCTAACTCAATGCAATAATAATTTTATGGAAGAAACGGAACTTGATATTCCAAGCTTATTCGGAAAAAACGTACAGAAATACAGAAAAATGGCAGGCCTTACTCAGGCAGAACTTTCAAAGCAGCTTGAGATTACGCAGAAACATCTCTCTATCATCGAAACAGGAACGCAATTTGCATCTGCCACTCTCATTGCCCGAATTGCAAAAGAACTCAATGTTCCACCGGCGGCTCTTTTTGGCGACGATTTAACTCAAGAATATTTTGATAAGCTTTATACCAACATTACGGCTCATTTTGACAATAAAATTAACTGGTTGCGAACAGCACTTTATAATGACATTGTTGGCGATATAACACTTCGATTAAGCTCTATGCCGGAACAAAAATAAACGGATACAGCACTTTTCTATTCGCTATAGAAACTCTCTACTGCATTTTTATAGAATCATTCTGTTTTTTATGTCTCAAATCTGATATTATAATATACGCAGTCGCATCATTCTGACTGCCATATTTTTTTTGGGAGCTTATATGAAAAAATTCAACGGATTTATGCATGGTGTAAACCTTGGCGGATGGTATTCGCAGTGCAATCATACAGAAGAACGTTACGACAATTTTATAAAACAGGAAGATTTTTCTACAATTAAGAGCTGGGGTTTAGACCATGTGCGTCTGCCAGTTGATTACAATCTTATACAGGAAGCCGACGGAACTTTTAAAGAAAGCGGATTCAAACGCATTCAGAATGCAATTGACTGGTGCAAACAGAACAAACTCAACATGATTCTTGATTTGCATAAAACAGCAGGATATTCCTTTGATTCAGGCGAAAAAGAAAACGGATTTTTTGATAATGAGAAACTTCAGGAACGTTTTTATGAAATCTGGGAATCTTTTGCGAAACGTTTTGCAACTTCCTTTGATGATGCTGATTACGGAAACGGCATTCACGGCGAAATCTGTTTTGAACTTTTGAATGAAGTAACAGACAAATCATACTGTAAAAAATGGAACGCAATTGCCCGCACCTGTATAGAAAGGATTCGCAAAATTGCGCCAACAACAAAAATTCTTGTAGGAAGTTACTGGAACAATTCCCTTGCCTCTGTAAAAGATTTGGATGAACCTTACGACGAAAACATTGTGTACAATTTCCATTGCTATGACCCGCTTTTGTTCACTCATCAGGGAGCACTGTGGATTGGTCCGAATATGAATCCAGATTTCAGGTTTCCGCTTAAATCAACTTTTGCTGAATACGACAAAATGACTCAGGAAAAAGTTGGTCAGATTGGAATTACATTTAAGGATTTTAAGCAGGATGCAACTGTTGACGAAGCATATTTTGAACAGATTTTCAGCGAAGCCGTTCAGATTGCAGAATCTCGAAACGTACTTCTTTACTGCGGTGAATACGGTGTAATCGACAATACCGACACAAAAGATATCCTTGAATGGTATAAATTAATCAGCAATACCTTCAACCGTCACGGCATTGGTCGTGCAGCCTGGTCTTTCCGCCAGATGAACTTCGGACTTTCAGATGCATACCTCGATAACGTCCGCAGCGAATTGATTAAATATTTGTAAAAGGCTTTTTTTTGCTGACATTGTTTTTTTACCGACACTGAAAACATAAAAAAAAGGCAACGTTTGAAGTACACAACAATTATTGGGTCCTTCTACGTTGCCTTTTATTTTTTTTAGTTTTCCTGTTTATTAAAGTTTTCCGCTTTCAGCAGCTCCAGGAAGACCTATATCTTTTCTGTAGAATGCATTTTCAAAATGAACGCCGGACAAACCTTCATACGCTTTATCCCATGCTTCTTTGAAAGTTGAACCGTATGCACTGCATGCAAGAACGCGTCCACCGCTTGTAAGAAGCTGTGTCTTGTCTTTTCCGCTTACAGCTCCCGCTACAAATATCTTTGAACCGCTTGCTTTTATTACAGATTCATCAAATGTGATTTCGCATCCTTTTTTATAACTTGCAGGATATCCGCCGCTTACTACAACTGGAGCAACCTGATAACCTCTTTTCCATTTTAAATTAAATTCTTTAAGGGAACCGTTCAAAATTGACGTACACAAAGCTGCAAAATCAAAATCCATAAGAGGAAGAACAGCCTGAGTTTCAGGATCTCCAAGACGAACATTGTATTCAAGAAGTTTCGGTCCATTTTTTGTAAGCATAACACCAAAGAAAATAAATCCACGATAGTCAAACTTTTCTTTGATAAGCCCGTTTAAAGTTGGTGTAAGGATATCATCACCAAACTGCATCATGTCTTTTGCAGTAACATCATCCAATGGAGAAACAGCACCCATTCCACCAGTATTAGGACCTTTTGCACCGTCCATAAGACGTTTATGATCGCGCGCCGGCTGGAACACTTTTATTGTTGCGTTTCCACTCATTGCATATTCAGGAGTAACAGAAACAGCTGCAAGTACTGAAATTTCAACACCTTCAAGATAATCTTCTATTACCAGTTTTTTTCCTGCATTGCCTACACGACCGTTATCCATAAGGTCTTCTACAGCAGCAATTGCTTCTTCAACAGTTGCGGCAACAACAACGCCTTTTCCGGCAGCAAGTCCGTCGGCTTTTACTACAACAGGAGCTCCATGCTGTTTAATATACTCGCAGGCAGCCTCTTTATTTACAAAAGTTTCGCTGGCGGCACAGGCAACTCCGTATTTTTTCATAAATGCCTTTGATAAATCTTTGCTGGCTTCAAGCTGAGCGGCAGCTTTTTTAGGACCAACACAAGGAATATCTGCATCCCAGAAAATATCGGCAAGACCTTCTGCAAGAGGATCTTCAGGACCGATTACAGCCATACGGCATCCTTCGTGCTTTGCAATTGCAACATAAGGATTTTCGCCTTCTTTGATATAGTCACAAGAATCCGGATTGATATTCTGGCATTTTAACTCATTTGCAGTTCCTCCATTACCAGGAACAACAATAATTTTATCAACAACTGAACTTTGGGCTAATTTCCAGCAGATGGTGTGTTCACGTCCGCCACTGCCTACGACTATTATATTCATGATTATATTTTATAGAAAATGCAGGCTTATCGCAAGCAAACACAAGTTTTGCACATGGAAATCAATTTTGTAAATCTATACTCACAAAACAGTTTCCGATCGTGTCTCACTATTTTAATGCATTTTATAAAAATGATTTCCGTGAGTTTTATTCCTTCAAAAAAAAAATTCACATAATTATTAATTTAATGTTATAATTACCAGTCTAATGAAGAGAGGAATATATTATGATTTTTGATACATCAGAATCACTTGCAAAACTCTATCAAAAATTTTTTTCAATAATTTTTATAATCTGTCTGCTCGCATCCTGTTCAAATCCATTAAACAAATCTGACAATTCTGATAACTTCATCGAAAATAAAAAAATTGAAACAAAATATACAACCATAAACGGCACTCTGGATATAACCTCAGTTTATCCAAACTCTTATCGCACGGCATTTCCTTCTCTTCCAGCATCAATAACATACTCTATAAAAGCAGTTGGAACAGACACTGTAAACCCTGCAGCCGATGTAGAAGCAACTATAATAAACGCAAACACTGAACCAATTACATTTTTATTGAACATTCCAACTCCAGAAACTACAAAGAAATATAAAATCAAAGCAAGCGTAATTTCCGACGGCAAAGAAATACTAACCGGCGAAAGCGACGAATTTTCCTTAAATCCAGAAAATTCAGTAATATCAAAAGATATTGAAATTTCTGTGACTCAGGCATCAGGCAAAACGGGAAACATTGCTCTTGAAATAGGAATTGAAGACGGCTCGGGAATTACTAAATGCAGGATTGACATAGATGATACACAAAACGCTGCAACACCTTATGTAAATTCTAATAAGATTACCTTTACAAAAAATGGCCTTGCCAGTGGTGTACACACTGTAGTTTTTAAATTTACAGATAATGCCAGCAAGGTATTATATTCATTTACCGAAACCATAAATGTTTTTGATAACCTTACTACAAACACCTGGGTGCAGAACGGAAACGAGCCCTGGTTTACTACCACCGGCACCGGTTCTTCAAAAGTAACAACCTGCCGCATTACAAAAGAGATGGTAGAAAGGTATGCCCTTACACAATTTTGGGTAGACCCAACTGCAGCAAACGATAACGGTTCCGGCTCTTTTTTCCAGCCAAAGAAAACCCTTACGGGTGCCCTCTCTCTGCTGCATGATGCAGGCAAGGATTACACAATTTATATAAAAGGCACGCTAGATGGGCAGACACATGGTGTGCTGTCAATAACAGATGAGCTTTCTTCAACTGCAGGCGATACAAAAGCTTATCATGCACACTCTCTCACAATCTGTGGTGCTACGGGCTTGAATGGCAGTGGTATACCACAGGATGTAATTAACGCAAAAGGTGTTGATATAGCTTTATCAATAACAACACAAGTACCTGTTACCATAAAAAACTTAAAAATTATGCGTGGCTATTCTGAAGATTCTGGAGGAGGTATCTATTCAACAGGAGACCTTACTCTTGATAGCGGAACTCTTATCACACAGAATACCGCAAAATATTATGGCGGCGGAGTTGCAAACGATGGCGGAAAACTCACTATAAAAAGTGGTGTTGTTATTTCTTCGAATGAAGTGTTATATGCAAAAAAAGGAACTGATGATTGTGGTGGCGGTGGAGTTTATAATAGAAACGGAACTCTTATAATGAGTGGAGGAACTATAAAATCAAATACTGCAGAAGGCTGTGGCGGCGGTATTTTTAATATAATTGACGATGGAGAAAAACTTTGTGTAGCCTACATCTATGGCGATGCTGTAATTGGCGGTGATACCGCGGCTGATGGAAATAAATCACTAACGACAGTCAATGGTATAGGCGGCGGTGGGATTTATAATAAAGCCGGACTTATTTACTTTGGATGTGCAGGTTATTTAGCAACTGGTAATCAAATGGAAGATGTAACATATTATGATCCAGATCCTGCAAAAATCATTCCATGGACTGGTAAACTTTCACATAATACTACTGGAGGTTGGGGTGGAGGAATAATCAATTATCCTAGCAGTCTAGCTCCAAACACTTATGGTCACAAAGTAACTGGTATTATTCATGTTCAGTCTGGAAAAATCAGTTCAAATTTTGCAACAATGGGTGGTGGAATTGCACATCATAACGGTACTTTATTCTATATTCACGGCGGTACTATCGGTGGTGATTCTGCAAGCGAAGGAAATTCTGCCACAAATAAAGGTGGTGGTATTTATACCATGGGTAAGTTCTATTTAAAAGGTGGAACGGTTTCATATAATACTGCAGATCTAGGGGGCGGTGTTTGTGGTGATAATGGTCTTCTTATGTACGGAGGTACAATAAAAAACAATACTGCAACAACTCATGGTGGTGGTGTTTTTGTTGATTATCGTTCTTTACAGATTAGAGAAAGCGCATATATTCCAGCTGGCAGCGATGGTAAGAATGATGTGTATTTAAATAAACGTGATACAGAAGCTGATCCTGCTGTAGTTTACTTAGTTGACCCCCTTACTCCTCCAGAAGAATGTACAGACGGAATTATTGCCTCAATTACTCCGAGTGCCTATACAGAAGACACTCCCATTTTTACAATTTCCGCACCTGCTACTGCCGCAGAAATCTCTCACTTCAAAGTAACTCCGAATGGAACGCAGGATTGGGGGATAACCACAGCAGGAAAATTACGTGAAGGGGTGGCTTTGCCTTCTTCTTACAGTAGCATGGAAAGCGGTAAAACCTATTTTGTTTCAGATTCTTCTGGTATTGGCAAAATTGCAGAGTTTTCAAGCTCTGGTTATAACTTTAGTGGAGTAAAATTAAAAATTGAATCAAACGTTACAATTGACACCGCTTGGACTCCAATTGGAAATTCAACTGCATTCAGCGGAACTTTTGATGGAAATGGAAAGACTGTTACATTCGCTGTAGGATCAAATGCTGAGGCGGTTTTTGGAACTGTAAATGGAACTGTAAAGAACCTTAAAGTTGCCGGAAGTACAAGCGTAGCCGGCATTGCAAAAATCGCCAATACTTCTGCAGTTATAGAAAACTGTGAAAATTCGGCAACGGTAACAAGCACTGAACAATATTGTGCAGGCATTGTTGCAGAGGTAAACAATGCAACAATAAAAGGTTGTGTGAACAAGGGAACAGTTATTAGTAATTATGAGGCGACTTCAAATGTAGGTATTAGTCTAAAAGGTGCCGGTGGCATTACAGGTCCTGTTAAAAATGGTGGAGTTGTAGACTCTTGCGTAAATGAAGGAAATGTTACAGGTCTTGGTGCAGGTGGAATTACATCTTTTATAGATTCTAGATGTACAATCAGAAATTCACAAAATTCAGGAGATATAACTTCAACAGAACGCCATGCGGGAGGAATTGCTGGTGTAGCAGCAGGAGATGGTGCTGATATTGAGCAAGCCTCCCACATAGATAACTGCTTCAACAGTGGTTCTGTAACTGCCTCAGGTATGGGAGTAAGTGTTTATGCCGGAGGAATTGTCGGACAACTTGGCGGAGGAAATGCTGCATGGGCCAAAAACTGTCTAAATATAGGAAATGTTTCTTTAAGTCCAAGCGCAGCATCAGGAAGTCATGCGGGTGCACTTTTTGGTCGTAAAGACAACTATGCCAGAATAGATTTCTGTTATTATAAAGAGGGGTGCGCAGGTACTGCAAAAGGAGTTGGCGGTTCGTCGCTTGATACGAGAAATCAATGTATAAAAGCAACACAAACTGGACTGAATGATGCTGTTAATTATGTTGAATTAACGCTTAACGAAACTACTTATTCCGCTGACTCAAGTACTGTACTTTCACTTCTAAATGCATGGGTAAGCGCAAACAGCACAAACGGATTATACTTAGTATGGGAATCAGGCACAAACCACTGGCCTAAACTAAAAACAGAGTAAAGGATATCTGTATTCAAAATTTTAATGCAGATTCTCTATGCCCTGTTTACTCACACAAAAAAATTTATTATACTTTGATTATATTTAATAACTTAAATATAATTAAACTTTTTGGAGGAATTTTATGAAAAAGTCATTCAAAATCCTTGGTGCTTTGGTTCTTGCAAGCCTTATGGTTTTACCTTTATCTGCAAAACCAAAGAAAAATACAGACACTATCAAAATTGGTTCTATCGGACCTCTTTCTGGTGCTGTTGCTGTTTATGGTACAGAAGCTAAAAACGGTGCTTTGCTTGCTGTTGAAGAAATCAACGCTGCAGGCGGTATTAACGGAAAACAAATTGAATTCATTACAGAAGATGATGAAGGCGACCCTGCAAAAACAGTATCTGCATTCAAAAAACTTACAGTTCAGCAGAAATGCAAGATTATTCTTGGTTCCCTTACTTCAGGATGTACAAAGGCTATCACAGATCAGTCTCAGGCAACTAAAGTAATTCAGATGGCTCCTGCTGCAACTGCAGAAAACATCACAATCGATGCAAACGGAAACACAATTCCTTATGTTTTCCGCGCATGTTTTATCGACCCATTCCAGGGAACTGTAGGTGCAAAATTCTCAGCACAGACACTCGGTGCTAAAAATGCAGCAATTCTTTATGATGTTGGAAACGACTATTCTGTTGGATTGACAGACAATTTCGTAGAAACATTCACAGCAGCTGGCGGAAAAGTAACAAAAGAATCTTATGCAACTGGTGAAAAAGACTTCAACGCACAGATTACAAAAATCAAGAATTCAAATCCTGATGTAGTATATCTTCCAGATTATTATGCAACAGTTGCTTTGATTGCAAAACAGCTTAGAGCACAGGGAATTACTTGCCCAATCGTTGGTGCAGACGGATGGGACGGTCTTACAGACAATGCCGGTGATGAAGTTTTGAACGGTTTCTATTCAAATCACTATGCAGCTGACTCAACATCTCCTGCAGTTGCAAAATTTGTAACAAACTTCGAAAAGAAATACGGACGTGCTCCTACATCATTTGCTGCTCTCGCATACGATTCAATCTACATGCTTAAAGATGCAATCGTAAAATCAGGCGCAACAAATGTTACAAAAGAAATTGCAAAAGTTCGCGATGCACTTGAAGCAAACGAAGGTGATTACGTAACAGGACACCTTACATTCGATGCAAAACACAATCCTATTAAATCTGCTGTAATGCTCGAACTCGTAAAAGGCGCTGACGGAAAACTTACAACAACATACAAGACAACTGTAAATCCGTAATTTACAATAACAAATCTTGTTAAATAACAAAGGCTGTTTTAAGATGCAAACGCATTTTAAGACAGCCTTTTATTTTTGAATAATTCATTAATTCACTATGTCAGAAAAAAAATCTACATAATTATTTTTACCGATAGATTACCTTAAAAGTCTGAAGAACCATTTTTATATCAGGCGTAAATTCAAATCCAAGAACAGCACCTTCATCTTCAAGATTTTCCTGCTGACGCGATTTCCATTCACCAAGATTTTCGTCTTCACCTTCTTTTACAGCCATTTCCCATGTAACTTCATTAAAAGGAATTACATTTACAGATTCAACTTCTATAACACAACGAGGCGTTTCCGAACGGTCAAAAACAATATAAAGTTCACCAGAAACAGGAAGCGGTTCCTGATCTATTGAATAAGTTGCCCAGCTTGTAAAAAAAGCAGTTTTCTTATCTGCTAGAATAAGCGAAACCTGTTCATCTGAACGGAATTTTTCTGTCTGAAAATGGAGGTCGCCGGCACATTTATCTTCTTCTGATCGACCTGTTTCTTTTATAAATTTAAACCAATATTCATCTGCTACAGTCATTTTCAAAAACCTCAAATATTCTTTTTAGTAAATTTTACGATAAAGCCTGCCACAAAACATATTGCAGGAAGAAGCATTTCCAATATTGTAAACAATGAAATTCCTGCAATTCGCGGAAAGATATCAGCCAGTATATTAAAATAAAAGCACATATTTAGCACAAGTGCGATGTACGAAATAAGAAAGCCCGAAACTATGAGCATCCATTCCAAAGCCCTTGTTTTTGACATAATCATAATGGCAGAAAAAGAAATAACGCCACCAATTATAAGCTTTATAATATACAAAAGAATCATCGAATCCATAAAACCTCCTATTTAAGGTCGCAGGCGACCACCATCAGTGCAATCAGAATTCAAACGGACTATTCTTTAATTTTGTAAATACGCCTTTATCTGCACCAAACGGAACTATCGAAGGAGAATGATAGTCAGGATTTATTACAACACCGCAGTCCATACAATGAAGAACAAAACTATCATACTTTTCTTCAGGAATTTTTGGATAGAGATAAGGGCCTTTTCGTTCCCAGTATTTTGTAAGAATCGTATCGTAAATAAACCAGTCTTTTTCTTCACGCTGCTGCAATGCCGCAATCATATTGTAAAATGCACGGGTAACTGCCGCCTGAAGCGGAAACGGTATTATTATTGAAGAAGCAAATATTTTTGCAGCAGCAGTTGAATCAACTGAATGCAGCACATCTGCCTTAACCGCAAGAATATAAAGAGAATCAGTCCACGGAAGCGGAGGTGCAATAATTACACACGGAATATCCGCCCATTTTATTTCGGCAGGGCCCCATGGTTTCCATACAGAAGTTCCTTCTGGAGAAAAAAACAATCCCGCTTTTAACGCATCTGCCTTTTTAGAAAAATAAAAAACTTTTCTTTCCGAAGCAAGAAGTTCACTTACCGCTTTGTCGGTACGAGATACATCTTCAGTTATAAAAGAACCCGTAACACCACGATTAAGTGCATTCTTAAAAAATGTAAAGGCATTTCCCGCATCCCAACCAAGAACCGCACGTCCGTTTTCCTGATTCATATCTGTTAAACGTACACCTTTTTTAGTATACAAAAAACAACCACGGCAACGCTTTATAGTGCCAAATCTGTTATATATTTCCTGTGCGAATTGAATATGATTCATAATCTCCCTTATTATATCAAACTAGTTTTATTAACGCTATGATATACTAAAAAAAAAAGAACCGTCTGTTGGAGAAATACAGACAGTTCCTCACGTTTTTTTAAATGGTATTAGGTAGGAGGTCACCGGAATCTGACATAACATGACAGATTCCGGCTAGATGAAGAAAATTATTTCTTTGATTTTTTATTTTTAGAGACTACATCAAAGATTACCGCCAGCAAAAGAACCATACCTTTTACAGCCCTCTGCCAGTTCATATCAACGCCAAGTATGGACATACCGTTATTCAATACACCCATAAAAATAGCACCAATTACAGCACCAGCAACAGTTCCTGTTCCACCATAAGCAGAAGCACCACCAATAAAGCAGGAAGCAATTGCATCCATTTCGTAGCTGTTACCCGCAGTAGGCTGAGCAGAATTAAAACGGGCAACACAGACAAGAGCCGCAACTGCAGAAAGGAATCCCATATTTGTATATGCAAAGAACATAACATTGTCTGTATTTACACCAGAAAGTTTTGCAGCTTTTTCGTTTCCACCGATTGCATACAGATAACGTCCAGGCACTGTATTCTGAGTAAAATATGCGTACACTGCAATAATAACTGCAAGCAGAATAAGCACAACAGGAATACCGCGGTCGCGCGCAAGGAACTGTCCTAAAAGAAGAATTACGGCACTCAAAAGCACAAGCTTAATTATAAAACTTGCTTTTGAATCTACTGTGTACCCCTTACGGATTTTTGCAGCACGCTTTCTGATTTCTGCAACTACAAAAATTATACAGCAGATAACTGCAATTGCCATTGTAAGGATAAACAAAGGCATTTCGCTCATATTTTCTTTAGCAACAAAACTTTCGAACAGTTTTAAGTATTTTGCAGGGAATGGAGCAATTGGTTTTCCATCAAGAATAATTGTTGCAACACCGCGCCACAAAAGCATACCCGCGAGAGTTGTAATGAACGGCGGAATATGAATGTATGCAATAAAGAAACCGTGGAACGCACCAATAAGTATTCCCATCAACAGACAAAGAATGATGGCCAGTACAAGAGGCATGTGAAGATTTACAACAAGCACGCCTGCAAGAGCACCGACAAGGGCAACTACAGAACCGACGCTCAAATCGATATTACCGCCGGTAAGGATACACAAAAGCATACCCGTTGCAAGAATTGCGACATACGCATTCTGTCGGATAATATTCGTAATATTTGCCGGAGCAAATAACGAACCATGTCCTGTTGCAAGAATCAGAACCTGAAACAAAAGCATTACAGCAACAAGAACAATCACCATTGTATTATTCTTAAGTGTTTTCTTAACATCAAGTTTATTTTCAGACATTTGTTTTATTCTCCTTTTCCTGAATTAATGATGCATGTCATGATTTTTTCCTGAGTAGCATCTTTACCCTGCATTTCTGCAACCATTCTTCCTTCGTTCATGACATAGATTCTGTCGCACATGCCAAGAATTTCAGGCATTTCCGAAGAAATCATAATTACAGACTTTCCTTCAGCAACCATCTTATTGATGATGCAGTAAATTTCATATTTTGCACCAACATCTATACCGCGGGTCGGCTCATCAAGAATAAGAATATCCGGTTCTGCAAAAAGCCATTTTCCCAAAAGAACCTTCTGCATATTTCCACCAGAAAGATTTCCTACATCCTCGTCCACAGAAGCACACTTGGTATGCATTTCTGCTGCCATTTCCTGCGAATATTTCTTCTCTTCGTCAAAA
This sequence comes from uncultured Treponema sp., assembly GCA_946628495.1. Classification (GTDB taxonomy): domain Bacteria; phylum Spirochaetota; class Spirochaetia; order Treponematales; family Treponemataceae; genus Treponema_D. The sequence goes on from CAMOWQ010000009.1 coordinate 33,364, forward strand.
TTAATTACATAATGCTTAGAAACTTTAGAAAGATTTGCCGACGTCGTATTCTTACTAATAGATTCAGTAAGAATAAGCCCGTTTCCCTTTCTGTCTTCGGTTACATACGCAACTTTATTTTTAATTGCAGCCTTTACATTCGGGAAGGAAACCTCTTTTCCATTCATGTAAATATGTCCGCTAATATTCGTTCCGTAAGAATGTCCGAAAATGCTCATTGCAAGTTCCGTTCGCCCAGCACCCATAAGGCCGCTGATACCAAGAACTTCGCCTTTTCTTAAATTGAAATTTATATGATCACAAACCTTAATACCGTCAAAAACAGGATGATCTACATTCCAGTCTTTTACTTCAAAACAGACTTCACCAATATGAGGCTCCCTCTTTGGGAAACGGTCTGTAAGGCTTCTACCTACCATGGCAGAAATTATTGTGTCTTCGGTAAAATTATCTTTTTTCTTATCCAAAGTTGTGATTGAAGAACCGTCGCGAATTACAGTAATTTTATCCGCAACATAAGAAACTTCATTCAGTTTGTGGGAAATGATAATAGAAGTCATTCCCTGTTTTTTAAATTCAAGCAGCAGGTCAAGGAGATGTTTTGCTTCAGTATCATTCAAAGATGCAGTTGGTTCATCAAGAATAAGAAGCCTTACACTTTTTCCAAGAGCCTTTGCAATTTCTACAAGCTGCTGTTTTCCAACTCCTATGTCTTTTATAAGAGTTTTAGATGAATCTTTAAGACCGACCATTCTCAAAAGCGAATCAGCTTTATCATAAGTTTCCGGCCAGTTGATTTTTGCCTTGGAACCCCGTTCGTTACCAAGGAACATGTTCTCTCCGATGGACAAAAGCGGAACCAATGCCAGTTCCTGATGAATAATTACAATTCCTTTTGCTTCGCTGTCCTTAATCTTTTGAAATTTACATACTTCACCATCATAAACAATATCGCCTGTATATGTTCCGTAAGGATAAATACCGCTAAGAACATTCATAAGCGTTGATTTTCCCGCACCGTTTTCGCCGCAGATTGCATGAATTTCACCTTCTTCAACAACAAGGTTTACATTATCAAGTGCTTTTACACCGGGAAAAACTTTGGTGATATTCTTCATTTCCAGCAATGTTTTTGCCATTGGAATCCCTCTTTTTAACTGAATAACAGGCTCACAAGCCCATAAGATTAGCCCGACTCCAAAAAGAATCAGGCTAATTAATGCAGAATTAACTATTTAAGTTCAGATTCTTTGTAATATCCAGAATCTACCAAAAGTGATTTGTAGTTGTCTTTTGTACCGAATACTGGTTCACAAAGGTATGAAGGAATAACTCCTGTTCCGTTGTCATAAGTTGTTGTATCGTTGATTGAAGGTGCTGATCCCTGAACGATTGCATCAACCATTTCTACAACTTTAGAAGCGAGAGTTCTTGTATCCTTGAAGATTGACATTGCCTGAGTTCCCTTAAGCATATTCTTTACAGATGTAATATCACAGTCCTGACCTGTAAGTACAGGGAAGTTGCTTGCATCATAGCCTGCACCTTCAAGAGCTGTTGTAATACCCTGTGCACAAGAGTCGTTTGAAGAATATACTGCATCAAGTCTGTTGCCTTTTGGACCATATCCGTTTGATGTAATAAGGTTTTCCATTCTCTTCTGAGCTTCTTCTGTAGACCAGTTCAATGTAGCACACT
>CAMOWQ010000010.1 GCA_946628495.1 uncultured Treponema sp.
CAAAAATTCTTATGAGCGACAGTTATACCAGGGAGTTTACGGAGGAAGATGTAATTCTTGAACATACGTTCCTTCTTAAGCCTGAACGAACAGAAGGAACTGGAATCGTCAGCCTTGAGATGGGAATACCAGATTCCGTAACGGACGTAAAGCTGAAATGTGATGATGGGACCTGGCCTTCTGCACTCGACAGTGCGTCTTTAAGCGGCAGCGGCGCTTCAAAAAAAGCAGTAATAAGCAGCAGTACGGTACCGTCGGGAAGTTACGGCGTAATGATACAGTTCTACAATGAAGATGGATTCCTGCTATATTACGAGAAGCAGGAAATAACGGTATTCCAGAACATGACGACTTCCAGATGGTATGATAATGGTGGATCTGTAACGGTAAAGACGGACGGAAGTTATGAACTTACGGATGCAACCATAAAAGATTCCGCACAGTACTCAATATTCGTAGGACAGATGAATCTTCCGACTGGAACGGTATACGGAAGTGACGAGACGGGAACAGGAAGCCTCTTTGCACCGTATGCAACACTTGGCAAGGCAATAAGCTATATTTCTGCGATAAACGCACCGGACAGGATTTATACGGTTTTTGTAAGAGGTGTTGTAGAGGGAAAGACCGTCATTTCGTCAGACCTGTCTTCAAAAATGAAGAAGCTCATTATAGAAGGATACAGTCCCCTGGGCTCGGACGGTTTGCCGCTGGACATTCTTGATGCAAAACTGACGGCAGCAGAGGCGGACGGTTCTGTAATCACTCTTTCTGCTGGAATACCTGTCGTAATCGAAAGAATGTGTATTACAGGTGGAAAGACGACTGGCAGTGGCGGTGGAATAGCCCTTATGGCGGGAGAGCTTACTCTTGGAGATGACGTACTGATACATAGCAATACGGCAGGAGTAAGCGGAGGAGGAGTGTATGTTTCCTCTGGTGCAGCCTTGTGTGTAAGGGGCTGCGTAGGCATATACGGAAATACGGGCGGAACTACTGGTGCGGATAGGTCTAACGTATATCTGCCTTCTGGAAAGAAAATCAGGGTAACGGGAGCCTTATATAGCGGAAGCGGGCTCTCTGCAAGGAATTCGAATATCGGAATAACGACGGCTAATGTACCTGATATGGAAAATCCCGTAGCGATTACAGTGGGATACGGATACGGAGCGGATGGACTTAATGAGGATGTTCCTCCGGGACGCTATTTCAAGGGTGACGCGTATGGTCTAACAGTAGACGGATTTACGGGAGAGGCTGTGCTTTCGGTAAGCGGCGGCGGAATCAGTATAGATGAAAATTATAAAGATGTAACGCTTTCGGCAGATGGAAGGTTGTTTGCTCCCGAGGCCGCTTCAAAGGTTGTAACAGTTTCTGCGACTGTTACGGTAGACGGCGTATCGACAGGTATTACAGCCGGAGACGGAGAAGATGAAATAACGTACAGTTTTGCCCTTAATTATCATGGCGAGGCTGTTCCCGAATCTTATTATACGGTTGGAACTAATACATTAACGTTTGGTTCGAATGCTCCGGCAGGTAATTATACTTTGATTGCAACTGGTATTTATAAGGGTAAGACTTATTGTACCAGCTTTATGATTAAAATAGGTTATGACGATGATTTAATTGTTGTTTCCAGTTATGAAGAAGCTATTACGGCTATATCTTCTATGACAGAAAATGGAAAAATAAAAATTACATGCGAACTTTCTGATACACAATTGAAAGATATTTCAGATGCTGTAAAAGCATTGGCTACTTCAAATCCTGACATAGAAATTGGAGTTGATTTAAGTGGAGTTACTGGTATTACAGAAATATCGTATGCAAATGATTTCTTCTATGAATGTGAAAATTTAGTATCCCTGTCATTCCCTTCTAATATTTCTTCAATTCCTGCGGGTTGTTTACGAGGCTGTATTAAACTAAAGAATCTTGATTTCCCTGCTTCTATTACAAGTTTTGGAACTGAACAAGTTTGTTATTTGTGTACAGCACTGGAGACTGTTACTATTGGCGGTAGTGCAACAGCTGATAACGGAACAATGAAGGTTGCAGACAATGTAGTATATTCTAGCGATGGTAAGACCCTGTATTTCTATGGAAAGAAGGCATTCACTGGTACTTTTACTGTTCCAGATGGTGTAAAGAAAATTTATAAATGGGCAATGTGTTCAAGTAAATTTACAAACGTTATTCTTCCAAGCGGTATACAAAGAATACAAGATTTCGCTTTTTCATGGAGTGATAAACTTCAGTCAATTGAAATTCCTGATTCTGTTATTGAATTGGGAAGAAGTGCATTTACTTGGTGTACTGATTTAACTTCCGTTGATTTTAATCCGTCTATAGACTATATGGGAAGTTCTATTTTCAGTAATACAGGTATTACATCAATTGTTATTCCAAATGGAGTAAAAGAATTGGGCTCTGATTTCTTCAGGTATTGCTTTCATTTGACAACAGTAGTATTGCCGGTTTCGTTGGAAAGAATAGGAAATAATTCGTTTAAGGATTGTGATGTATTGGAAACTGTAAAATACAGAGGTTCGGAAACAGATAAAACAAATCTTGAAATTCAGTCTGGTAATGATTCTCTTACAGCTGCAACCTGGGAGTATAATTATACTGGAAATTAAAGGTTTCAGGTTACAACTGTAAAATGTTTTAAGATTTGTTTTATTCTGCTGCAGAAACCATTGCTTTAATAAATTCAGGGTCTTTCTGTGTTGCAGAAGGCTTATCAAAAACATTAAAGTTTCCGCCATCGTCCCAGAGAATTGTAAGCATTTTATACCGCTTTGCCTGTTTTACAAAATAGTTTATCCAGTTTATACGTTGAGTAAGGTCTGTTGTTTTAACGGCACCGGTTTCTCCAATAATTACAGGAATTCCTTTTTGTGTATATTCCTCATCGATTTTGATAAAGAGTGCATCCAGCTGAATTTCCATCGCTCTTGTAAAATATGGAGTTGCATATTCAGGACCCGAGCCCATTATATAGTTGTGGAAAGTTGCAATAAGACGGCCGTCTGCAGAATCAGAAGGCATTTTAAAGTATTTATTGTAAAGTGCAGCGCCGTCGGAACAAAGGCTTGGAATCATAACAAAACGGGTTGCATTGTTACCGCCAGATTTTCGGATTTCATCAAGACATGCCTGATTGTAAACGTTCAAAATTTCAAAATCTTTACGGCATTCTTCGCATTTTCCCGAAGACATTGCAGGTGTCCATGCATGTATATGTCCCGCGTTTCTTGGCTCGTTCATTGTTTCAAAAATAAGGTGTTCATCGTAACCGTTATTGAATGCCTGTGCAATCTGTTTCCAAATGGCTCGTAGGAACTGTTCAGATTCAACTTCGTCGCCAGTGCCTGTTCTGTAGCCTTCTCCGTGCTGCAAAGGTTTTGTCATTTTGTCGCGTACTGAGTGGTGTTCATTCAAAATTACATATAAACCTGCGTCCAAAGCCCAGTTTACAACAGTTTTTACGCGTGCCATCCAAAGCGGATCAATTGTGTAGTTTTCGTCGATGATGTGGTTTGCCCAGGTAACAGGCATTCTCAAAGTTTTGTAGCCTGCATCTGAATACATTTTTATGATTTCAGGAGTGATTTTTGGACTTCCCCAGAGAGTTTCGGATTTTAAGCCGATTGGATTTCCCCAGCCCCCGATTGATTCAAAGGTATTTCCCATGTTTACACCAACTTTCATGTCTTCAAGCAATTCAAACCCTGTGATTTTTGTGTTGATTTTTTTAGCAGGCATCGTGTCCAAAACCGGTTCATCTGGAGAATAAATAAAGCTTGTTGCAATATCTTTCTTGAACGTAAGCGAATACAATCTTACCGAACCTGCAATTTCAAGTGCCTGAACGGAAATTTTGCTGACTGCCTTCTTTGATTTATCTTTGAGCGGAATAAGAAAAGAAGTTGTGCCTTCTTCGATGTATGCTTTTGTAATTTTTCCGTCTGAATATTCAATGCTTACCGTAAAACCCATAAGGGCAGCTTTATTTGTAAGTTCAAGCGAATTGTAAGCACTTGCATCAACAGGAGGATTAAATTCCTGCGAAACGCCTGTTTTGCTCTGCATGAATGTGATAGAATTTGTTTTTTTGCTGATTTTAGTCTTTGATTCATCCCAAGCAGTGAATTGCGAAAGATCGACTGCAAAAGAATCAGCTGCTTGTGCAAAAAGTTGTGATGTAAGACCGCAAATCATAAGGATAAACATCACACCGAATACAAAAAATTGTTTTTTCATAATAACCTCTTTATTGATAAGTCTAAAAAATCTGGTTCGCAATTTTTTAGTGACAACAATATAAATATTATCACACAAAATTTAATTTTTCACAAAAATAAAGATTTGAAATTTAGTATAAATATATTACATTATTTAATAGATACAAAAATTAGGAGACATGTTATGGCAAATGACCTTCAGGTAAGAGAATCTCTTCGGCTTATTGACCAGCTGATTCCGCTTGTTTCGGAAGCAGAACGTCAGCTTACAAGTGCAAGAAACTGGGGTTTTCTTGATGTTCTTGGCGGCGGTTTTATTGTTGATTTGATTAAGCATTCTAAATTGAACAGTGCAAGCAACACAATGAATCAGGTAAATTATCTTATGCAGCAGTTGCAGCATTCTCTTTCTTCTATAAGTGCTCCTGCTGATTTTACAATGCAGGTTGGTTCTTTTGCTACGTTTGCAGATTTCCTTTTTGATGGAGCTCTTGTTGATGTTTACATGGTTTCTAAAATAATGGGAAGCATAGATCAGGTTCGCAGATTAAAAGACAAACTTTATATGCTAAAAAATCAGTTGGAACGTATGTAAACGTAAACCTTAAAATAAATTATAGCGTGCATGGACGGTAAAAAATTTGTGCCCGTAAGAATTTTTTTCTCTTTTTATTTACAGTCTTGATAAATATTTATAGAATACACACGGGTATTTCAATGGAACTGTGTGAAAATCACAGACTGAATGCGCAACGGTAATAAGAGCGGTAAAACGGAAAAAACGGCTGCAATCACTGAAAGTAATTTTGGGAAGATTTGTTTTTTCTCTGCCGGAACAGGCGGGTTTCTTTAAGTCCGGAAACTTTGGTATCCGTTGGAATTTTATAATTCCAGGTATTCCGTATGGAGTGCTATCCATTAATTTTGGGAACTGCGCAGATTCGGTTCCCGGAGATAAAAAATGAAAAAATCAATTTTCTCATTTGTAAGGCTGCCTGTTGCAGTACTTTTGTTGTGTTTTGCGTTCGTTCTTACATCATGTGGACCGATGGTTAATCCTCAAAACAATCCTACAGCTACACCTGTTGCTTTAAATGATAACAGTAAGCTTATCGGTACATGGGAATCGTCTTTCGGCGAAATCTATGCAATTGCAAAAACAAGTCTTTCTAACGGCGGTTCTTGGGGCGACTGCTATGCCGGCGACAATCTTGTAGTTCTTGCAGAAACAGAAACAAGTGGAATCATCTTTATTAAATATACAAGAGCAATGACTGCAGATTATAAGTATTCTACTGACGCTTCTGTTGCACCTGATGTTGGTAAATGGTATGCACTGGCTTACAAGAATTTGACAGATACATCACTTTCTATTTCAGGAGCATATAAGGCAGATGGAAAATCTTCTGAAGATTCTCTTGAAAACGCAGTAAAAGAATTTACAGTTGATAACGGCTATTTTGGAACTTACAGCGAATGTGTTAAAAAATGAAAAAACTGACATCTTTTGCCGTTTTTGTGTGTTTTTTCCGGATAATTGCAGCACAGGAAATTACACTTCCTCCGATTTTTACTTATATTGAAGATTCTCTTGTAGAACAGAAGGAAGTTTTAACGGCAGAAGATATCAGCAGGGCAAACGTAACAGATTTGCCCTCTCTTCTTTCGTCCGCAGGCATTCAGATTTTATCGTATGGTGCTTACGGACTTGAACAAAAACCAAGCATGCGTGGTTTTACAGACGAGACTGTCCGTGTGATTATTGATGGAATCTGCGTAAACAATCCTCAGTATGGAACTTTTGATTTTACTTCGCTTAATCTTGAAGATATTGAACGTATAGAAATTGTTCGCGGCGGTTTTACGGAAAGTGTTTCTGATGAAGGAGCCGTTGGCGGTGCAATTTATATTTCAACAAGAAAACAGGAAAAAGGGCAAAATTTTTCGTCGGATACTTCATTCTCTTCTTTTTTTAATATAGAAAAACCAGTTGATACAATAACCCAAGGGCTTGGGTACAAAGGTCAGATTTCTGAACAGTCTTATTTGAATTTAAATTTAAAAGGAACAACGGCAGAAAATAAATATCTTTATGAATCTGCATCTGGCAGAATAAGACAGCGTGAAAATTCTTCGGTATTGGATGGAAATTTAAGTGCCGATTTTCTTCATTACTTTAAATCCGGTTCCTCTATGAACATAAGCGATTTATTTTATGCAGGAAAAAAATGTACTCCTGGATCTGCTTCCGGTGTGGAATATGGGGTCCAGCAGGATTATTCTAATAATGCAACCGTTCATTTTGTACATCCGTCGTTCATGGATTTGTGTCGTTTTGAAAATTCCTTTGCGCTTTTAGATTCAATACGATATTACGATACTCAAAATGCGCATTCTTCGCACCAGCTGAATACAGGAAAATATTCTGGAAGTGCAAATTTCTTTAAAACAGGTATTTTGCGGCAGTCGGCAGGCATAACAGCTGAACTTTCCCATCTTAATTCTACAGATGACGGCATTCATACTCAGGGGGAATTTGCCATAAAGAGTACATCCCGCCTGGAAATTCCTCTTGGTACCACAGAAAATGCTTCTAAAACGAAGAATATGCTTGATATTTCTCTTCCTGTTTCGTTTAAAGTATGTGGCGAGAATCTTGCATTTGTTCCAAAGTTTGGAATTGGATTTGAATTTTCAAAAATTAATGTTTTTGCAGATGTTTACAGAATGGTTCAGTTTCCGAATATGGACGATTTGTATTGGGACGACGGTATTTATAAAGGAAATCCTGAGTTAAAACCCGAAACAGGGTGGGGCGGGGAAATTACGATGAATGTTCATGATGTTCTTCTTCCTTTTTCACTTTGTGCATTCACCAATTATTACGAAAACAAAATTCAATGGACATCTTTGTCTATGAACGACGTAAGTACATCAGGCATTCAGAATAATTTAACTCAAACTTCCGAACCGAACAGCCATTCTAGTTCTGGCGGAAAATCTGGAATGGCGCCGCAAAATATTTCAAGTGCATTTTATTTTGGTATTGATTTTTCGGCTAAGAAAGAATTCGCGGATGGTCTGATATGCTTTAAGATGAACGCGGAATATTTATATACAATGTTGCTTGATAAATCAAAAATTACGTACGGTAAAAAAATAATGTGGACTCCCGATTTTGTGGCTTCTTCGTCATTGTTTGTAAATATTCCAAAAGCAGAAAAATTTCCTGGAGCATCGCTTGGTTTAGAAATAAATTATGTTGGAAAACGTTATATTTCAAATTTGAATATTTCTTTTATGAAACCTTATGTTCTTGTAAATATTGTTGGGGAATCAAAAAAGATTAAGGTTTGGTCTTGCAATCTTGTTCCTTATTTTCGTTTGAATAATCTATTAAATACAAGATACGAAAGTGTAGAAGATTATCCGATGCCGGGTATAAATCTAACAATCGGACTTAAACTTAGCAATTAAGAGGAATCATTAAAGTGATTACGGCTCCTGTGTGTCCGTCTTCGCGATTGTTAGCTGTAATTGTACCGCCTAAGGCTTTTACAATTGAACTTGAAATAGAAAGTCCAAGTCCGGCTCCTCCAACCGCACGTGAATGTGCCGGATCGCCTCTATAAAATCGTTCGAAAATATGAGGAAGAACTTCGTCAGTAAATCCAGGCCCGTCGTCAATTTCGTATATGCACATTAAATTGCTTTGGGTTTCTGCTTTTAAAGCAATATGACACTGGTCTTTTGAAAATTTAATGCTGTTCGAAATTAATGCTGTTAATACCTGATGAAGAAGTTCTATATCTGTGTTAAAAAGTACATCGTCGTCCGAACTGAAATCGATGTGAACGTTTGGAGAAATTGTTTCGAATTCATTTTTAAGGCGCAGGAACATTGTCTGGATGTAAAGCGGTTCCGAAAGCGGTTTTTCGTAGCCTGCTTCAAGTTTTGATATTTGCAGAAGGTTTGTTATAATTGCATTCATTGAATTTGCTTCTGTAATAATCATATTTAGCGAAGTTTCAAGCTGTTTTGGATCTTCCTTGCCCCATCGTTTAAGGAGCTTTGCCTGTCCTAGAATTCCTGCAACTGGAGTTTTTAATTCATGCGAAACATTACTTGTAAAATTTCGTTCACGGTCAAAATCTGTACGAAGGCTTTCGAATAAACTGTTGAAGGTTTTTGCAAGTTCATCAATTTCGTTGTTGTTATTACTTACAGGCAGCAGTTGCTCAAGATTTGTACTGCTTATTTTTCGTGCCTGATCTGTAATTCTCTTTACTGGTCGTAATGTAAGCCGGGTAATAAAAATAGAAATACAGAACGAGATTATAAAAATCGGAATCATTGTAATAAGTTCAAGTTTTGGTACAACTTTTATAAGATTTAACGAAGAATCTCGTTCAATATCCATTGCAGTTTCAATAATGATGATGTCGCCCTTATCGTCTAAAATTGGCATTGCATAGTAAAGAATATTTAAATCACCGTCTGCAAAAAAATCTTTCTGATAATACTGCATTGCACGTCCATGTGTTGTCTGCAAAAGCGGAAGAAAAGGGTCGTTTGTAAAAAGAATGTCGCCGGACTGCTCTTCGTAAATTGTGTAAGTCATGTAGTAAGGAATTCCCAGCAGTTCCGGCTGAAGGTTATTGATATCGTCTACGCAGATACAGAGAAGGTTTGCGGCATCTTCAAGTTCTATGCTCTGATTATAATTAATGGTTAGTTTTAAAAGCATTACAAATACAGAGGTAAGAAATAGAACTACAACTGCAACAATCACCATAAAAAATATAGACAGGCGGGTTGCAATTGAGTTCATGAATTTTACTATATGTTTTTGCCGTGAACCTTGTTTCTTTTTCATATTTATCTTTTGAAACTTTGTATAATTGTGTAAGGAAGATTTTTTAGACCATCATATAGCCAATTCCACGTACAGTTCTTATATATTCATCTTTAGTCTGCTGTGAAATTTTTGTACGAAGGTAATTTACGTAAACATCAACAGAGTTTTCTTCTATATAATAATCTTTTCCCCAGACTTTATCGATAATACTTGAACGGTTAAGCGCAATGTTCAGATTTTCGATAAAATATTTAAGGATAAGGAATTCCGTTTTTGACAGGAAAACCTGATTTCCCTTGATTGTTGCTGTCATATTCTGAATATTCAGTTCAAGGTCACGGTTTTTAAGAAGTCCGTTTGCTTTTGAATTTGCGGCGCTTCTTCTTAATACGGCACTTACTCTTGCAAGAAGTTCTTCAATTTCAAACGGTTTTGCAATGTAATCATCTGCACCGGAATTTAATCCGTTTACTTTATCGTAAGTTTCGTTTTTTGCAGTTACAAGAATAACCGGCACGCTTGAAGTTTTTCTAATGCGGCGGAGTACTTCTGTTCCTGTAATTTCAGGAAGCATTATATCAAGAAGAATTAAATCTGGTTTTTCAGATTCAAATTTTTCCAAAGCTTCGCGTCCATTTCGTGCAAGAACTGTTGTATAACCTTCATGATTTAATTCAAGGTTTTCAAAATTCAATACAGTTTCGTCGTCTTCAACAATTAATATTTTCGCCATTCTCCGTTCTCCTTGGTCTTATAATATTCTGTATTTATAGAAACTTCTGGAAAGTGCTCTTGTTTCATCACTAATCCATTCATAGATTGTATACCATTTATGTCAATCGTGAACAAATTTTTTTCATCTTTTATAGGATAATCCGTGATGAAATCGTATTTATCGAAATAATAGCGAAGTCCTCGTGTGTTTTTTGTAAATAGATAGTCTTTTTTTGCATACTGGCTTTCGCAGGATGCTTTAATACATTCAGATTTTACTGTGTAAGGATTTATTTCCTGATTGAAGAACAGGTCAACAATCATTTTTTCATCGCAAAGAAAGATTTTTATTCCGACAAGAGTAAATTCACCGCTAAGATCTGTAAGTCTTGTACCTCTGAAGTTTTTGAATTCCTTTTTTGATTCTATACGTGGAGATACAGGCAATGGCGGCGGAAACGACCCCGGATTTCTTGGAGAAGGCGTCTGTGCACTTAAGAATGCAAGGCTGAGAATAAAAAATGTACTTAGCAATAATCTGAGGCTTCTCATAATCTTTAGCTAAATGATAAACGCAAATATTCCAAAGTGGAAGAGTTTTTTCCTTAAACTTGCATTAGAGATTTCTAATTTAGCTATGCACTTAAAAAATAATTTATTGTTATTTTTTAAATTGATGTTAGAATGATTATATGTTCAAGAAGTATTCCTGGAATATATTATTTTTTATTATCTCTTTGGCGGTTATTATAATCGGGTTTTCTGCGGAAAGAATTGTTTTAGCCCAAAAAGCCGTCCTTTTTATTTGGATACTTGTTGCCGCTGTTTTATTCTGTTCCCTCTTTAGTGTTTTGTATGCTTACCATTTGAATACGACAGATAGTGTTTCTGGAGTTGCAAATGTAACAGGTATGATGGCATATTCCGTTGTTCTTCGGTTTTTTAAAAGATTTGATAAATATTCATGCTGTTTTATGAATATAAAAAATTTCAAGTATATAAACGAAACTGTTGGAAACGGCGGCGGCAATTATGTTATTGCTATGTTTGCACGAAAAGTCCGCGGTTGTCTTAAACCCGGTGAAATGATATGTCGTCTTGGCGGCGATAATTTTGCTGTACTTATAAAAAAGGGCAGAGAAAAGCAATTTATTGATTCAATAGCAAATATCAAGGTTTCGCTTGAAAGGGGATCTGTAAACAAGAATTTTGTATTAAATACTCGAATGGGAATTTATCCTATTGAAAAAGGCGTTGATATGAATGCTGCTCTTAACTCCAGTTCTACAGCATTAGCCTATGCCCGTAATAAAACCTTAAAAGATTGTGTCTGGTTTGAACGTGTAATGCAGGAAAAAATATTTAATGAAAAAGAAGTTCTTGTTACTTTTTCTCCGGCACTTCAAAATCATGAATTCCATGTTTATTATCAGCCAAAATTTAATATGAAGACAAATCAGGTGATTGGTGCAGAAGCTCTTGTTCGATGGATACAAGATAACAAAACCGTTTGTCCTGATGATTTTATTCCAATTCTTGAAAAAGAAGGTTCTATTGCACATCTTGATTTTTTTATTTTTGAAAAAGTGTGTCAGGATATAAAGATGTGGATAATAGAAGGCATTGAACCTCCAAGAGTTTCAATTAATTTTTCGAAAATTCACATTCAAGATTCAAATTTTGCAGACAGAATTATTTCAATAATTAAAGAATACGATATTGATTTTAAATATTTTGAAATAGAAATAACCGAGTATGCAAGTTATAAGGATTTTTCTGCATTAAGAGATTTTGTTGTGTGCATGAAAGAGCATGGAATTGCTGTTTCTATTGATGATTTCGGAACTGGTTATTCTTCTCTGTCGCTGCTTACAAATCTTCCTGTTGATGTTGTAAAACTCGATAAATCATTCATTCAGAATTTCGAAGAAGACAGGGTTAGGAATTACGAACTTTTGCGTAATCTTGTAAATATGATCCGCGGTTTTGATTGTGATGTTATCTGCGAAGGCGTTGAAACAAAAGAACAGGTTGAATTTTTGATAGGCGTTGGCTGTTATCTTGCACAAGGTTTTTATTACAGTCGACCGATTGATAAAAATCAGTTTGAACGGCTTATTGTTACGTCTAGTGTTAATAGTCTTACAAGTAAAGGTTATCCTGGTTCAATGAATACGGCTTCTGTTCATGATAATATCAGGCATATTCCAGAAAGTTCCGTTAATTCTGGTGTTCCTAAACCTGATGATTTTGGTGAATTGGAAGAAATATAAATTTTATTACTTTTTTACTTTTATAAAATATTACACATATTCTTTATAATAGAACATTTTTCTAATTGGTTTTGTGTTTGACAAAAATACTAATTCTGTAATAATAGAACCATTATGAAATATTCAAACTTTATCAGAAAATTGAATTTTGCCGTGCTTATTGTAACGGCAGTTTTATTTGTCGGATGTGCATCTGCTTCTAAAAAAGAAAAAAATGCAGAATTGTTGATTGTAAATCCTGCCATAAAAACCGGAGATTTCGGAAATGGTATGAATTATTATATTCTTAAAAACAGCGAACCTAAAAACCGTATATTGTTAAGGCTTGTCGTAAATGCCGGTTCGTGCATGGAAGAAGAGGATCAGAAAGGGGTTGCTCATTTTATTGAACATCTTGCTTTTAATGGAACAGAACATTTTGAAAAACAGGCAATCGTAGATTATTTTGAAAAAATCGGTATGAATTTTGGTGCCGATTTGAATGCCTATACTTCTTTTGAACAGACGGTTTATATGCTGGAAATTCCTGCAGATAATCCCGAAATTCTTGAAACTGCAATTCTTATTCTGCATGACTGGGCTTGTGCTGTTACTTTCCCTCTGGAAGAAATTGAAAAAGAACGCGGCGTTGTTACCGAAGAATGGCGTCTTGGTCAGGGCTTCCGAGGTCGTATTACAAATACGATGATTCCATTCATATTAAAAGATTCTGCATATTCAGAACGCCTTCCGATTGGTGATATGGATGTAATTAAAAATGTTTCCCGTGAACGGATTCTTGATTTTTATAAAAAATGGTACAGACCAGATTTAATGAGTGTTGTTGTTGTCGGCGATGCTGAAGTTAGTGATATTGAATCTGCACTCAAAAAGACAATGTGTACTATTCCAACTTCTAAAGATAAACTTAAGCGTCCGGAGTTTGCCGTTCCAGCTCAAAAAGATAAATCAATTCTTATAATGAAAGATGCAGAGCAGAATTCAACAGAAATTGATATTTTTAAACTGAACGAAAATTATAAACCTGTAAAAACAAAAGATGAATACAAGCGTCTTATGGCTAGGGTCATTGGGCAGACGGTTTTAAATCAGCGTATTTCTGAAATTGCAAACACGCCTGAAGCAAAATGGTTTTATGGAGGAATGGGTTCTTCTTCTTTTTCGAATGGGGCAAATTTTGATGTTTTGACTCTTGCGCCAAAAGACGGGCAATTTGAAGAATGCCTTAAAGCTTTTTTTGACGAATGCGACAGAATTTCTACATTTGGAGTTACCGCTCCTGAAGTTGAACGAATCAGACAGTATTATTTTTCTCAGGCTGATTTAATTCTTAACAACAAAGATACAACTCCTTCTTCGGAATTTGCATCGGATATCATTCAGTATTGTACCGAAGGCGAAATTCCGTTTGAATCTGAATATTATTCAGAGCTTTTAAGGGAAACAATTAATGCCATCACTATAGAAGAAATTAATGCGGCATTAAAAAAAGAACTTTCTGAACGTATGAATCTTATGTTCATTCTTGCTTCGGATAAAGTGCAGGATTTGCCGGACGAACAGCAGATAATGGATATATGGAAAAATTATAAAAATCAGGAAATTGCAGCTTACGAAGATGATGCAGACGGCAAGGATATTATGGAACGCCCTGCAAAAATCGGAACGGTTGTTTCTAAAAAAGAAATACCTGAAGTTGGCGCAAATGAATATATGCTTTCTAACGGAATTCGCGTAATCACCAAAAAAACTGATTTTGAAAAAGACTATGTTTACATCAATATTTCGAGCAAAGGTGGTTCTTATCTTGTAAAAGATGATGAAGTTCCGGGTGTTGGTTCTTGTCTTAGTTATGCTTTGTATTCTGGTTTTGATGGAATGACTTTTAATCAGCTTAGAAAAAAGATTGTTGATAAGAATATAAGCCTCAGCTTTAATGTTTCTACAACTCAGGAAAAATTTTACGGAGGCTGCCGTCCTGCTGATGTAGATGCTTTCCTTCAGATAATTCATCTTTTTATGGTAAAACCTCAGTTTACACAGGAAGGCTGGGCTGTAACTTATTCTGCCCTTGAAAATTCGGCAAAAGGTTTTGGGCTTTCTCCTGATGATTTGTTCTATGCAAAGGTAAATGAATTTCTTTATGGTGATGATATAAGGTTTACTCCTTTTGATATGGATTATCTTGCAAAAATGACCCCTGAACTTAGCGAAAAAGTTTACAGAGAACGTTTTGCAAATCCTGCTGATTTTACTTATGTTTTCGTCGGCGATTTTGATGAAGATTCTCTTATAGAAAGCTGCTGTGCTTTTGTAGGTTCAATGCCGACAACGGACAAAAAGGAAGAAACTGTATATAAATATCACAATTTCCCTAAAGGCATTCAGAATGCGGTCGTTAATAAGGGGCAGGATGAACAGGGAAGGGTATACATCGGTTTTGGTGGAAGTTTGCCTGCTCAAAAAGATGCGGAACTTGCCTATAAAGAAGATATAATCATTAATTATCTTGAAGATTTGCTTGATATAAGACTGCGCGAAATTATCCGCGAAGACAAGAGCGGTTCATACGGAATAAGCGTTAATTGTGGTATTGACGGATATCCTGAACGATTCCACAGGTCTTCTATAAATTTTGGCTGCGAACCAAAACGCGAGCAGGAGCTTGTAGACGAGGTAATCAATCAGATAAAGATTATTCAGAATGAACCGATTTCACCTGAATACATTGAAAAAATCAGGGAATCTGTACGACGCAACCGCGAAACAAACCTTAGAAACAACAACTGGTGGATGAACAGGCTTGTTTATTCGCTCGTCTTTGATTATGAGCCTTTATGGGTTTCTGGAAATGTTGAAAAATCTATTGAATGGATAACTGCCGAAAATATTCAGGCTGCTGCAAAAAAATATCTTGATACGTCAAATTATTTTACGGTATTTCTGAAGCCAGAAAATAAATAAAAGGTTCGGGCAGATTTTATATGCCTGAAATATTAAACATTGCATCTTATAATTTTCTTGAAATGACAAAATTATCGTGTATAATTTAATTGTATTTTATACAAGGAGAGATGCAGTGTTTAAATCATTACGCAGCAAGTTTATAGTAACTCTTGGCGCATTATTTTTAATTTCTATTGGCTTAATAACTTATTTATCTTCCCGCATAATTCGAAGTGGTGCCGAAACTTTATCGGCAATGCAGGGTGCACCTGTTGTAGAGAAAACGGTTAATCATATTAATGGCGATGAATTCGAAGCATTCTTAAAAAAAATGGACGAAAACGATCCGTATTATGAGGAACTTCGAATTTGGATGCTGGATTTGAAGGAATCTGTCGGCTGCCAGTATCTTTATACAATGGCAAAAATCGGAAATAAATATGAATATATCGTAGACGGAAGTTGCGACCCTAACGATAAAGACAATTTTTCTAAGCTTGGAACCGAAGAAGATATATCCTCCTGGGGAGACGCACCTTTAATTGCTCTTACAAAAGGCAATATAACGCATTCTAAGTTGGAAAATCAGGCAGTTTGGGGTTGGACAATAAGTACTTATATGGGAATAAAAAATTCCAGCGGCCGCATTGTCGGAATAGTTGGCTGTGATTATGGTGTAAGTTTTCTTGTAGAACTTATAAAAAAGGAGATAACAAAGCTTTCGTTTATAGGTTTGTTCTTTGCTTTTGCAGGTTGTTTTGCGGTATGGATTTTTACTAAGGTTATTTTTGATTCTATGTCAAAAATTTCGGGATCGCTTGAACAGATTTCTACAGGTAAGGCAGATCTTACTGCCAGAATTCCAGAAACAGGCGGTCTTGAATTAAGGGTTCTTGCAAAAAACTGTAACAATGTAATTTCAAGCCTTGATGATTTAATAGGCACTTTGCAAAAAGAAAGCGATATTCTTACTCAGACAAGTACGCAGGTTCTTGAAAAAATGAATTCGCATATGAAGCAGATTGGAACTGCCGTTAGCGAAGTTAAGAATATTGATTCCGGTATAAATAATCAGGTACAGAAAGTTGAATCTATTTATGGAAGTGTAAGGCATGTTGAAAATGAAATTACAGGTTTGAATGCCCGCATAAGTGATCAGACAGGGGCAATTCAGCAGTCAGCAACGGCAATTGAACAGATTTCTTCGACAATAGAATCAGTATCTCAGGTTGTAACAAAAATTTCCTCTGAATATGACAAGCTTGTAAGCGAATCTGACAAAGGAAGGGCTACACAGGAACGTGTTGCAAAACAGGTTGAAACAATTTCAGAGCAGTCTAAAAACCTTACTCTTGCAAATCAGGCAATTGCAACAATTTCAGCACAGACAAACCTTCTTGCCATGAATGCCGCAATCGAAGCAGCTCACGCAGGAAATGCAGGAAAAGGTTTTGCCGTTGTTGCAGACGAAATCCGTAAGCTTGCAATTACTTCTGCCAATCAGTCTGCCGAAATTGAAAAACTTCTTGCAAATGTTAGCGAATCAATCGGGCTTATTGTTGAATCGTCCGCGGTTTCTTCTCAGGCGTTCTCAACTTTGGGAATGCGTATTGTAGAAATGGACCAGCTTATGAAATCTGTTCAGACTGGTATGAATGAGGAAAATTCTTCTGTTCAGAATATTCTTGAAACAGTTAGAACTCTTAATGCAACAACAGAGGCAATTTCCGTTGCTTCGGCACAGATTAAAAACGAAAGCGGAAAACTGTTTTCCGAAATTGAAGGATTGCAGCAGCTTTCTACCCGTACACATCAGCAGTCGGAAACTGTATCGGAATCAATTGAAGAAATGAAGGAAAGTTCTGAGATTGCCCTTGCAGCAACTCAGAAAAATATGGAAGCAGCCGACAGTGTAATTAATAAAATTACAGGATTTAAAGTCGGCTGATATTACTTTATTTCTGTTTTTTATGCAGTTCAATTGCTTCTTCGTAATAAGACACGAGTTTTGGCGTAAGTGCTTTTAATGACCACTTTTCTGCCCAATCTCGTGCTTCCTGAACTTTTTTTGCATAAAGCTGCTTGTCCTGAAGCAAATCGATAACTTTTTCTGCAAAAATGGCTGCATCATCTTTTACCATAAAGCCGCCGTTATCGCCCTGCATTACGTCAATAGTACCCATTTCGCCAATTGCAACAACAGGTAGTCCTGCCATCATTGCTTCCAGCGTTACAAGTCCCTGTGTTTCTGTTTTGCTTGGGAATACAAAAACATCGGCTGTATGATAGAAATATGATAATTCGTCTTTTGTGCGATAACCGGTAAAGATAACATCTTTGTTGCAGTGCAGTTTTTTTGCTTTTTCTTTAAGATGTTCAAGTTCAGGGCCTCCACCTACAATAATCAGCATTGTATCAGGAATGATTTTCTTAACCGTAAATAAAACCGGGAAAAGGAATTCAAGATTTTTTTCCTTTACAACACGTCCTACATAAAGAAGAATATGTTTTTTCTGAACAACCGGGAAAAGTTTATGCAGCTGATTATAATAAAGCTTTTTATACTCTTTTTTGATTTCTCCGTTATTGTTCGGAATGCCAGTTGGAAGAATTTTTGGCACACGCTCTATTTTGTAAGCCTTTACGACATCGGCAATTCTTTGTGTTGGAGTGATAATTAAATCAACTCGTTTAAGATAGAATTTTATAAGTTCCTTGGCAATTTTTTTTGCAGGGTAGGCCGGCATAAAATGAATATATCCGTCTACATAATCTTCCCACATAGTATGGAAGGTATAAACCTTTGGAATGCCTCTGTGTTTTGCATAAGTAAGTCCGAACCAGCCGATAATAAATTCTGTATTGATATGGATTACGTCTGGTTTAAAATCGTCCATTTCGTGTTTTACAATACGCCAGGCCGTTAATTTTGCAGACTTATCTTCTTCGGAAACAAAAACATTAAACGAGGAAATTCGAAGAATTTTTATGCGGGAATCTATTTCCGGATTATGATCGTAATATCCCTTAGCACGTAAATCTAAAAGTGTTGATTCATCATAATCGCAGCAGACAATACAAACATTGTGACCAAGGTTTGTAAGTGCCTCTGCGTATGATTTTACAGATACTGAAACGCCGTTGATTCTTGGATAAAAAGAATCTGAAAACATTGCTATATTCATATCTGTATACTAACCTTTTTTTATTCAAGTGTTAAGCCAGAGTTTCTGATTTTGCATCTTTTCCGTCGGCAAACGGGCCTGCAATTGGAGATGAACTGCGTTTTTTACCGAAATAGTCGGTATCGAATATAATAGGTGTTCCATCCGGATTTTCGTAGTTCTGTTCCGGTTCAAAAGCAGGTGGAATGTCTTCTGTTTTTAACAGATTGCATTTTACACTGTCCGCTGGTATTGTTCCGTCGGCAATCAAATCATAAAGGTTTGTTTTAAGGAAATATTTTCCGTCTTTTTCTTCAAAACCAATCTGAATATCATGAAGGCTGTCTACAAATGCCTTTTCTTTATTCATAGGGCATGCTCCGTTAAAGTAAAGATTGCCTTCTGCCCAGACAGGAAGTTCTGAATAATAGCGGTCTGTTGTCATAGAACCCATGCCACAATAACCTTCGAACTGATTTTTCCATTCATCAAAAGTCGGATAATTATTGTAAGGTTTTGTTCCTACTACAAAGTTTGAATCATCCCAGTCGTTGTGAGCGTTATCAAGCATTCGCGCTGCAAATTCTGTGCAGATTGGCTGCTGAATAAAAATATTGTTGTAGAATTTACAGTCGCCGTGCAAGATTGTCATAAAACCTGCAATTTCTGTTCTGTGCTTCATATGATATGGTGTATAACGGTTTGAAGGACGGTTAGGTGCGCCATTATTACATCCACGTCCAACTGCCGTAAAACTTCCTGCAATGATGTTATGAACAACTGCAACTCCCTGTGTTGCAAGTTTTAATGCTCGTGGAGAAAGGAAGATATTGTTGTCTATAAGTGTTGGTCCGTGAGAAACTTCTATAAACAGGTCTTCTGCAACTTCGCCGCAGATATTCTGTCCTGGTCTCTGTGGCGGAATATTGTCGTGGAAAAAGTTTTGTGTAACGCGTGTTCCCTGTGCCTGCCAATCGAGCCAGATTCCGCGTGTACAGTGATGAATATGGTTTCTTCTATAAATAACGTCGATTGCGGCATGCATTTTAATACCGCCAATCTCTGCTCCTGCAAGATTCTGCTTGTTATTTATATGATGAATGTGGTTGTCTTCGATGATGGAGAAAACACCACCAAGATGCCCGACAATTCCAGTTTGTCCGCAGTCGTGAATTTCGCAGCGGCGTACAATATGAGAACCGATATTTTCTTTGCTCCAGCCTTCTACTTGAGCCTGACAGATACAGTCGCGTTCGGTTTGAGTTCCATCTTTGTATTTTGTCTTAAGCCATTTGTTGTCGTTTTCCGGCTGAAGATATTTTCCTAAAGAAATTCCTGAACATTTTGATTCGTAAATTTCGCAGTCTTCGATAATCCAGCCTTTTGACCAGTGAGGACCAACCATTCCTTCCTGATAAGCTGTTGGTGGAGCCCACTGTGTTGCTGCCTTAGAAACTTTAAACCCGCTGAATGTTATATAGCCGATTCCTTCTGCTTCCGGATAAAAACAGTTTCTGCGAACAGTAATTTCTACATTTTCTTTATTCGGGTCAAAGTCATGGAAGTTTGCATAGAAAACAGTTTCGTTTTTTGCTTCGTCCTGTTCTGCAAACCATTTATATGTAGAAAATTCTGCATCCCAGGCAGCAGCGTAAACTTCGCCTTTTTTTACTTCTTCAAGGCTTTGTGCTTCGTAAAGAGATTTTTCGTTTAAGAAAACGTCTCCTGTGTGAGCCGTAATATAGGCAATAAACCAGTCGCCGCTTATAAGAGTTGTAAACGGATTGTAATCTCCAAAAATTTTATTGGAAACGCGGGCAGTCCAGACAGTGCCTTCTACCTTTGTCCATCCTTTTACCTGTTCTGCTCCTGTTATGTGTGCACCTTTTATTGAAGTTGAACGGTAAACAATCGGTTTTCCTTCTTCTCCTGCATTTTTAGGATTTACGGCTTCCCTGTAAATTCCGGGAGCAACTATAACTTCATCGCCTGCTTTTGCAATATCTGCAGCAGACTGAATTTTATTAAACGGTTTTTTTTCTGAACCGTCTCCACCAGCAGCGGCGGAAACATCAACATAATATTTCATATTAATCCTCTTAATTATAAATGATACACCTTTGTTTTAAAATGTGTATAAAGAAAATATACTATTGTAGTATTTTTTTTGCATTGTCCTTTTTACGTACTATAATAAAAGGTAGCGCCGAGCATGGAACAGCTTTAGTCCACCGCAAGCGAGGACGGCTGCAGGGCAGACGGACGAGTGCGGAGGATGAGCGTTAGCGAACTGTGGAACGCGAGTTGGTGTTGGGATGCGCAAGGAGATTTTTTGAAAAACAACATAAATTATCTGCGGGATTTAATGCTTACTGGTTTTGAAATAAGCAGGCATTCTAAAGTGCCAATGCTTTATCTTGGAAACCCGGGAATTGGTAAAACAACGATTGTGAATCTCTGGGCAAAACGCAACGGTTATCATGTGGAAAGCCTTATTGGAAGTGCCTTTGACCGCAGCGAAATTCTTGGATATATGGTAAATGACGGCGGCGAATATCTTAAAACAAAAGATCCTGAATGGTTTCATTCGATTATCGAAAATGAAAAAAATGGTGTTCCGTCGGTTCTGTTTATTGATGAAATTGCCGGTGCACCAAAAGATGTTCAGGCAAGCCTTTACCGTTTGATTTTTGAGCGTACTATTGGCAACGGGCATTCTTTACCGGAAAGCACGATTATTGCAAGTGCAAGTAACTACAAGGCAAATCTTCCTGTTATGTGCGATATTACGAGCCCTAACATAAACAGATTTTGTGTTGTAAATCTTTGTCCGGTTTCTTTTGAAGGTTTATATTCTGAATTTTTGCAGGAAGAATGCGCATTGGAAGAAAATCTTCCTGTTTTTGATAATAAGCCTGTTTCCGAAGAATTGAATAGACAAATTTCTGCAGCAGTTTACGGCATTTTCGAAAATATTAACACGGCATATTGTGCAAAAGACAGTTCAAAAGGTTTGTTTGATTATACCAATAAAAACCTTAATAATATTTTTGATGCAGATTATTCAACTTCCGGCGAAGTATATAATTTTATTTCCGGGCGAACAATTTCTTACTATAAGGCAGTTTTTCGTGCAATGTACATAATCGGTCTTAAAAACAAGGCTTATATCGGAAAATTTGTTGACGGGCTTATCGGGCTTGGTTTTAATACATTCCCGGAAATTAAGGAACTTAATGCGTACCGCCGTTTTATTCTTGAACTTACAAAAACTGAACTTTCTAAACTTGATAATTCTGCAGACGAAGAAACTCCGGTAAAACTGGAATTTAAGGATGATGATTCAATTTCTAAAATGGTTCATGCCGTTATGCTGCAAAAAGATAAACTTGGCCTTATTAATTTGCAGGATGTGATGTCGGAAATTTATCTTAAGATTGTTTATACATTTTCGGACAAGACGGAAGAAATTTATGATTTTCTTGTTGATAATACGAGTGATGTTTCAAAAACAGCGGCATTTCGCGAAGATTATGAATCAATCAAGTTGTTTAGAAATATTATTGAAGAAAGCCGCGATACAAAAGAGCGGGATGTTATGCTAAAAACAATAGATGACATAATTCTGACTTACAGATTTTATGCATTATCTTGTATTTGATGAAATATATACCGTCCGCCAGCGGACATACACATACACAGGCACAGGAGGCTTTATAAAATGACAATGCAGAATATAATTTTAGGCATTCTGGATAAAGACTGCGCAAAATATACAAAAGAACAGCTTTTGGAAAAAAAGAATAAATTTAAAAAAATTGGCATACGCAATAATTTCTTTTATTTTTTTGATGAATTTGGCGTTCCAAGACTTATTTCCCGTTCGGATATTAAATATCTGCTGTCGGTTGAAAATTTTAAGTTATGTTTAAAAACTCCTGATGAATTTTTAGAATTATATAAGGATATTTTGTAGGTTTTGAATTTAAGGGTGAATAACGGATAATGGGAAAAAAACAATACAGGCATTTTAATGAAGCAGAAGAAGAACTTAATCTTATTGTTCATACAGTTTATGAAATGCCGGAGGAATTTGAAAATGAAAATCTGGAATTTCCGTTTGCATTTGTAACAAGAAACGGGCTTTCTACAAATTCCTACAAAATCTATATCTCGAATTATTGCCATGGGGATATGTTTTTGCTTCACGAAATGGGGCATATTATTTGTCAGCATTTGCGTTATGAAGAAATTATCCATGAGCAGATTATGGAAAGACTTAAAGCGGTCTGGACAAGAGCTTTCGGCAAATATTTTTCAAAATGCACGGATCATTTTGCACATCTTCTCTGTAATTACGCAATGGATATGGAAGTAAACACCCGTTTTTTTGATGTTGATGAAAAGCCTGCAATGATAAGGGAACTTGTTTCAAGTGAATGGGACAGAAGAAAAGTTCAGTATCAGCGGCATGGATTAAAAAAATCAATAAGACGGTCGGATCTTTCAAAAGAGGGAATAAGCCCTGTTTTTCCTGAAGATTATGGTTTTGAGCGGAATCTTACCTGGCGAAAATATATTGATTTAATGCTTCTGAATCCTGACATGTTTGCTTTTATTTTGTATGAAAATTTTAAAAAACAGGGTGTTCAAATTAGTTCCGACGGTAAGGTATCTGAAAAAGAAATTGAACGTATTACAGAAAATCATGATACGACAGAAGGCATTGGTAACAAATTAAGCGAATACGAAAAAAATATAGATAAAGGGAACGATAAAGGTAAAGGTTCCAGAAAAGACTTCCTTAGTCAGATTCAGAAAATTGGTCCTGAAACGGCAGACTTTATTCGTGAACGTTCTGTTGCAGATTTTAAGGATACCCGAACCGACTATCTTTATCTTACAAACCGTGGAAAAACTTATGGTGTTCTGCGTGGAAAATCGGTTGACCACAATGATTATATGATGAAAAACATTTATGTAATTGTTGATACCTCTGGTTCTGTAGATTCGGAAAATTTAAGGAGACTGCTTTCTCTTTTTACACAGTTAAAAGCTTTTGTTGGAGAACAGAGCAAAGTGATTTTTTGGGATACGGAACTGCAAAATGTATGTCCGCTACGAAAAAAAATTACAGCAATTCCCCGTGGAGCTGGAACAAATATTGCAAAGGCAATTGAATATGTGCGGCAGAAACATTGCAGGACAAACGATGCTGTTTTTATAATTTCTGATTATTTTGACAATCTTGATGACTGGCTTACAGAAATTAATAAACTGCCTTGTACGTGTTACGGAATTTGCTGGACTTTTGAAGATGCAGGAAAAACTATAGAGTCCACATTTGCTGCAAACTCTTATTTTGCAACCAGATATGGTAAAAAAATAAAAGAATTTTGCAGCAAAGTCGAAACGCTTTTTGTAAGTTTTAATAATTCTCGTTGATAATATCTTTTAGAGAATCTTTTTAAGCGGTTTTCCGACAAGAGTGATTACAGGACCAAGAAGCAGCGACATCAATATTGAACCGACAATTGAACCTTGAATGCCGTTGGGATTAAGTTTGCCTGCGATTACACCAAGAAGAACTGCCGAAAGATCGAATACAATCCTTACAATAAAGAATGGGATTTTTGGCATCCATCTGCTTAAAATGTTAGGAATTGCGTCATAAGGTGCAACACCCATTTGCGCGTTAATGTAAACGGCTGCAACGGTAACAAAAAGAAGAAGGGTAACGGCAAAAATCAGAATGCGTACACCAAAGCTTCCCTGCGTAAGGACAGCCGTAAACCCGGTTTTTTCCCAAATCCATCGGCACAAATCAACAACGTAGCCAATAAGAATCATGTTGGCAAGAGTTCCAAAACCAATCATCTCTACACCAAAAATGAACGTAAAAACAAGCATAAGTCCGTATACAAGCACTTCGGTATTGCCAAGACCCCAGTTCAGCAGAGAAGCGATGTTCAGATTCATAAAGCTTGCAGGGTCAGTTCCCCAGCCGAGTTCCACAAGAATAGAAACAAAAACACCCATCAAAATAACAGCGGGCAGCATAAAAGAAAGGCGTTTTGCACAGTTTGGTACAATAAATTGTTTAAAAGAAAATTTCATAACATCAACCTGATATGTTGTCTAAAAGAATAATTGCAACGAGTATATTGAGATTTCAGGCAAATGTATAGACGTTAAGTTTTTCGGTTTTTCCGCGGATTTGTGCAGCATCTACAAGTTTAAGGGCAGGGGAAGAAGATTCGTCTTTTTGTGATTCGTCTGATTTTGTATTGGCGGCTGTTTGTGGGGAAATGGACGGGCGGTTACCGATGCCTGTTTTTGGGAGAACGGCAGGACTGTTACCGATGCCTGTTTCAATTTGTTCTACCGTTGATTGTGATATTAACAAGTCAGTGCTGTAAGTTTTGCAAAGGCTTTCTATGCGGCTTGCTGTGTTTACAGTGTCGCCGATTACAGTATATTCCATGCGGTTTGATGCCCCGATTGTACCTGCAAAAACGTTTCCCGTATGAATGCCGATTCCAAAATGAATTTCAGGCAGATTTTCTGTTTTATATTTAGAGGCATTTTCTTCGTTGATTTTTTTTAGAGCTTCCCTCATTTCAAGCGCGGCAAGAAAGGCATCCTGTGCATGAGTTTTGGATTCGACGGGCGCACCAAAAATTGCCATAATTGCATCACCAATATATTTATTTATAATTCCGTGATGATTTGTAATGCATTTTCCAAGTTCCGTAAAATATCTGTTTAAAAAAGACACGACAGCCGGAGCTTCCATTTTTTCACTCATCGCCGTAAAATTCCGTATGTCGCAGAAAAGCACCGTAACCTGCAGCGTTTTTCCGCCAAGCGCATTGTTGTGAAGCATTTCATTTTTCATAAGATAGTCGCGTACTTCTGGATCAACGATTTTTCCAAAGGTATCACGCATGAACTCTTTTTCGGCAAGAGAGTCGGACATATCGTTAAAGCTGTCGGCAAGCGTTCCAAGTTCGTCGGCAGTTACAATTGAAACTTTGCTTTTATAGTCGCCGTTCTGAATTTTTTTAGAAGCGTCGGTCAATTCATTAAGAGGATTTATGATGATGCGTGAAAGTGCATTTGTAACCGCCAGTGCCATCAGAATAAAGAAGAACGAAATTATTATGATGTCAATTTGAACTGGCAGATGGTTGTTTACTTGAATTGTAATCAGGCTTGTAACAAGCAGAATAATCGGGAATACCGAGCAAACCATGATGCAGAATGTAAGAAGATGCTTGAATCTTGGACGGAACGAAAAATCATTTTTAAGGATATGACCTTCTGGAAAAACTTTTGGAAGCAAAACAGAACGGTTTAAGATTTCAATTGCAAGATAAGAAAGCGTCCATGCCGTCATGCCGGAAAAAAGTGAGAAAACCCAGCTTGAAAAAAGAATGCCTTTTATGTGAATGCCAAGCGTGATTTTTGCATAAATTGCAAATGGAATTTCAACAAAATAATACAGATTCCAACCGATTACGGACGAAAGCGAAAAAACAGAAGGAATTTCTGCAAGGTTTTTTACGATTTTTTCATCGCTTCTAAAAATCTTCATTGAATAGGTTATGCATACGAACGTCGGTACAAGAAATGCAGCAACCAGCGCAAGATTAGAAATATATGTGCTGTCTAAAAATTCCTGCCAGATGCGGTTACTTTCAGTATCCATAACCGGTACAAAAAAAATAACAGGCACAAGAATTGCAACAATATTTGCGAAAATTACAATTACGCCGTAAATGCGGGTCATTTTGGCTATAAAACTTTTGTTCAGTTCCATCTGCATATATTTTTTCTCATGAGGTTATGCTTATTATAACATTGATTGTGTGATTATAGAAAGAAATAATTTATTCTGCTTGAAATCATGCCATAAACTGACTATTCTTGGTATATAGATTGATGTGCATAGGTCTATGCCTGAAAAGATACAGCAAGAGGAATTCAGAAATGAGATTTTTATTTATTCGACATGGGGAACCTGATTATATAAATGATTGCCTTACGGCAACTGGAAAATTACAGGCAGAAGCTGCTGCAAAACGTCTTGCGGGCGAAGGCATTTGCGAAATTTATGCGTCTCCGCTTGGTCGTGCACAGGAAACGGCGAATTATACTGCTGAAACACTCGGTCTAAAAATTACTACTCTTGATTTTATGCGAGAAATTTCGTGGGGTGGAGAAGGAGTTCCTGATGACGGCCACATTTGGACACTTGCAGGGAAAATGCTCTACGAAGATAATTTTGATTTTTATAAGCAGGATTGGCGTGAACATCCGTATTTTAAGCATAATACTGTTATGCCCTGCTACGATAAAGTTGCAGCCGGTATAGATGAGTTTTTAGAAGGACAGGGTTATCGTCATGACGGCAGAAGATTTTTTTGCAGCCAGCCGAATGACAAAACTATTGCTCTTTTTAGTCATGGCGGTTCAGGAGGAGCTGCATTGTCTCATATTTTATCCATGCCTTTTCCTTATGAACTTTGTGTTTTTCCTTATACTTATACTTCGGTGATTGCGGTGGATTTTCCGTCAAAAGCAGGCTGCTTTGTTCATCCGCGAGTAGAACTTTTTAACGATGCTGCTCATATCAAAGGTTTGGGCGATGAGTTGAAGGTGCAGCAGAAGGTAGATTAGAGGATTATCATTTTTCTTAAAACAAAGACGGTTGTAAAGGATCGTTTTCTGGAAATTCTTCTATCCATTTAAAAATGCTGTCTGTGCCAAGCATGATGTTGTTCTGGCGGCAGAGGGTAGAGAGGTAAGTCATAAGCTCATGTTCATGCGGGCTTGAACACATATAGTTGTAGCCGAAGGTACGGATATAGCGGTTTTTGAGATTGCTGTTAGGAAAGTTTCGCTCCAAAGCAGCGTAAAAATATTCTCTATTTCCTTCTCGCAAAGTTAGCCCCATTCCAAAACATATGATTGCGTGAACTTTTGCACGAACGCAGTAATCAACAATTCCTTTTACATTTTCTTTTGTATCATTTATAAAAGGCAGAAGCGGACTGAACCAGACAACGGTGGGAATTCCTCGTTCGTGGCAGGCTTGCAAAACTTCAAAGCGGCGGCTTGTGGGACAGACGCCAGGTTCAATTTTGAGGCAAAGTTCGTCATCTGCAGTGGTGAGCGTCATTTGAACTACGGCTTTTGTCTTTTTGTTTATGCGTTCAAGAATATCCAGGTCGCGAAGCACAAGATCTGATTTAGTTATAAGAGTAGCGCCAAAATTGTATCGGTCAATAATTTCAAGACAGCGGCGCATAAGGCCAAGTTCTTTTTCCAGAGGAATGTAAGGGTCGCACATTGAACCTGTACCAATCATGCAGCGTTTGCGTTTTTTACTAAGTGTTTCTTCCAGAAGTTCCGGTGCGTTTTGCTTAACTTCTATATCTTCGAACTCATGCGTAAACTGATAGCACTTGCTTCGCGAATCACAGTAAATGCAGCCATGCATACAGCCGCGGTAAATATTCATACTGCGAGGTGTTAGAATTGTCTTTGCGGTTACGAAGTGCATGAATTTATTATAGCACAAAAAATATGGCTGTGTGATGTCATGTTTTGAGAGGTTCAAATTTTTCCTAAAATCAGAAAATATATGTTATACTTTGCTTAAGAAAACCGAAGGGAGTTTTTATGTTCATCGCTTGGGAAATCATAAAATTTATCTTAAATGTTTTGGCAATTACAACAATTGTAGATATCATTCTTATGGGGCCATTGTTTCCTCATTTTGAAAAACGTGCAAAGAGGTCGAAGTTTTTTGTAAGCCCAAAGAAGGAAACTGTGCGAACAGAAGCAGGCAGTTTTTTTGAATTTCAGGAGGGTGGCGGTTGTGCAGGTTTTTCTTCTGCTTTTGTTCTGAGGCATCTTGGCGAAAATGCCAAAGGGGATGAAGTTTTTAAAGAAGTTCCATTCACTTATGGTAACGGGGTTGCTTTTCCAAAAGGCATAACAGGATTTTTCAAAAAGCGCGGAATCAAAATGAAGGCATGCTGCGGTAACCTTGCAGCGTTGCAGAATGAACTTACCCATGGAAATCCAGTGATTGTTGTAATCCGTTCTTTTGTAGGAAAAAGTTTTTTGCATTTTGCCTGCGTTACCGGTTATGATGAAGAAAATATTTATTTTGCAGATTCTATAAAAGATTGGGTTAATGTGGATGAGGCTGGTAATCTGATTAAGTCAGAGGAAACTTCGGGTGCAGAGTCGGCAAGTGAGTCATCTTCTACGTCAGAACAGAAGGTTTACTACAATCGCGTTGTTCCTGTGGCGGAATTCAAAAAACTTTGGAATACTTCAATGCTCAAAATGCCATTATACTTTAATATTTATTTTGCAATGTCTGCGCCGGCTGAAAGCAAGGAACTTTGGGACGCATATAATTCAAATCTTGAAAAAATAGAAGGACTTACTTTGGTGCGTGGCGAGGAGGAGAAGATTCCAGAAGGGGTTTATCATCTTGTCTGCGAGATTCTTGTTCGACACACCGATGGTTCGTATCTTTTGATGAAGCGCGATCCGACTAAGCCTCTTTATCCGGATATGTGGGAAGCAACGGCGGGTGGTTCGGCATTGCAGGGGGAAAGTCCTGTTGAAGGGGCAATGCGTGAACTTCGTGAAGAAACGGGAATCGTGTCAAAATCGCTTGAAAAACTGGACTGGTCGTTGGGAAAAACTTGCATTCACTGCCGGTTTTTGTGCGTAACAGATTGTAAAAAAGATTCAATAATATTTCAAAAAGGCGAAACCTGTGCTTACCGTTGGGTGAGTGCAGAAGAACTTCTGGCTATTCCAGACGAAGAACTGGTTGGCTGGCAGATGAAGAGGTTTGTAAAATGACAACAATCTATTTTGTAAGACATTGTAAACCAGATATTAGCATAGCAGATGACAGAAAGAGGCCTTTGACCGAAGAAGGACTTGCAGATTCTACAAAGGTTATGGAAGTTTTGAAGGATAAAAAAATCGATATGTTCATTTCAAGTCCATACAAGCGAAGTTATGATTCAATAAAAAAGGCAGCTGATTTTTACGGGCAGTCAATACTTACTGATGAAAGGCTCCGCGAACGTAAGGCTGGGAAAGACAGCAACAATCACGAAATGTTTAAAAAGCGCTGGGCAGATTTAAATTTTGCAGAAGCAGACGGAGAATCAATCGGTGAAGTGCAAAAAAGAAATATCGAAGCTTTAAACGAAATCCTTGAAAAATATCAGGATAAAATAATTGTAATCGGCACACACGGAACCGCGCTTAGCAGCATCTTTAATTATTATGATTCCAGTTTTAACGACGAAAGTTTTATGAAAATTGTAGATTTAATGCCATACATTGTAAAAATGGAATTTGACGGCAAAAAGAACGTTTCTAAAGAAGAGGTGTTTTCTATTTATAAGGAATGGAAAGGCTGATACAAGTTCGAATTGAAAGAAAGAGAACTAAAATGAAAACATTAATCATTCTCTGCGCCCCATGTGGCGTAGGAAAATCAACAATAAGAGAGCTTCTCGCCGCACGAAATCAGCTGACAGATTATGCCTGCATCGACACAGATGCCGTAGGCCTGAACTGGCACGACTACGCAGGCACAGACCATGAAAATCAATATCAAACAGATTGCCTCAAACGTGCAGACGAAATCTCCGGCGACAAAAATATTTTCTTTGTGAGTGCCGGCATGAATCCGCCGAACTTTTATAACAACGTGGATTTGCCCGAAACAATAGGGAGAACTTTTTTTATCGGTATGACCTGTTCTGATGAAGAAATCACAAAACGCCTCAAAGCCAGACCGGCCGAACGCAAAACCGACAGCGATGACTTCATAAAAAGCCAGCACGAATACAGTGCCTGGTTCAAAAGAAGTAAAGGAAAATTCCAGCTTTTTATTGATAATACAAATCAGACACAGGAAGAAACTGCCGGGCTTATCGAAGACTTTATAAACTCACTACAGTAATGTGGGCAATATCCTGAATTCTGATATGAGTATCGTTTCCAATGTCCAGGAAGTCGCCCCAGTCTTCGGAGGTAAAGCAGCCGTGTTCATAACAACCACCATCGGAACGGCAGTTCTGGCAGGGGTTCTTTGAAAACTTTTCGATATTCTGGACAGTGTAAGTGTCGCTTGTTCCGTCTTTGAATTTTACAAGAATTCTCATATCGTACCTCCGCAATTATACTAACCGCACATTGTGAATTCCGCAACAATTATGATAAAATATCATCGAGGTAACTATGAAAGATTTAAATAAAATAAAAGAACTTTGCCCGTCTGCTTACGATTTTATCGTTAGTAAAGCAAAAGATGCTGCTGTTGGGAAATATGAACTTGAAAACGGCGCTTATGTTAGCGTTCAGGAATATACAACCAAGGCGCGTGCAGAGGC
This sequence comes from uncultured Treponema sp., assembly GCA_946628495.1. Lineage (GTDB taxonomy): Bacteria > Spirochaetota > Spirochaetia > Treponematales > Treponemataceae > Treponema_D. The sequence goes on from CAMOWQ010000010.1 coordinate 30,649, forward strand.
TAAATATGAAGCTCACAAAAAGTTTATAGATATTCAGCTGATTCTTAGCGGAAAGGAACTTATTGCCGTAACTCCGATTGAAAAAATGGAAATTAAAGATGAATATAACGAAACAAAGGATGTTATGTTCTTCCAGCACAATGACGAATGTACCGATTACGTTCTTGAATCTGGCGATTTTCTGATTTTATATCCGCAGGATGTTCATATGCCAGGCGTTTGCGTGAATGAAAAATCGGCAGTTCGAAAAATTGTGGTAAAAGTGCCGGTGTCTAAATAATTAAGAGATTGAGCTTAATTTAACGGCGGAGATTTCAAGTCAGACTTGAAATCTCCGCCGTATCATGTTATCCTTAATTTATGATAAAGAGAAAGATTTCTGAATATATTACTTCTTGTATGAAGGATTATCCGTCAGTTGTAGTTTTTGGGCCTCGTCAATGTGGAAAAACTACACTGGTTCAAAACATGTTTCCCGATTTTTCTTATGCAAATCTGGAAGACATGAATACGCGCTCTCTTGCAAAAAATGATCCTGAAGAATTTTTTACAAGATTTCCGGAACCTGTAATTATTGATGAAATACAGCGTGTGCCTGAATTATTAAGTACTGTTCAGGTTCGTATTGATAAGAATAAAAAAGCGGGACAATACATCCTTATCGGAAGCCAGCAGATTTCTCTTAAAAATTCAGTTTCTCAATCGCTTGCAGGTCGTATTGCAATTATTCAGATGCAGCCTTTATCTTTGGAAGAATTGAAGGCCAGCGGAATTGAACTGGAAAGAGATGTGCAGCTTGTGTCTGGCTGTATGCCTTTTCTCTTTACAAAAAAAGGTTTAAAGCCTTTTGAATATTATCGCAACTATGTACAAACCTATCTGGAAAAAGATATTGCACAAATTAATGCCGTTCAGGATTTGATGAGATTTGAAAACTTCATGCGTCTTCTTGCGGGCCGCACTGGTCAGCTGGTAAACAATTCTGCACTCTCGGCTGATGTTGGTGTATCAAGTACTACAATCGGTTCCTGGCTTTCAATTCTTGAATCATCGCACATCGTATATACATTGCATCCCTGGTATGAAAACAGAACAAGTCAGGTTGTAAAGACTCCAAAAGTTTATTTTTGTGATACAGGTCTTGTTGCCTATCTTTTGGGAATTGAAAATCCGTCACAAATGCAGCGGGACCCCCTTTTAGGAAATGTTTTTGAAAATCTTGTTGTTTCTGAAGCGCTTAAAGCCCGCTATAACGCTGGAGCAGAACCAGATCTATTTTTCTTCAGAAATAGTAAAGGCTTAGAAATTGATTTGCTTTTAAAAGAAAATAAACTTCTTTCACTTTTTGAAGTAAAGAGTGGAAAAGCCTTGAATGAGGAATTTACAAAGAACATGAAAAAATTCTACGACCTGTATCCGTCTCATATTCAGCAATCAGAAATAAAAGGTTCTGTTATCTATAGCGGGGAAAATTATGAGTCATATAAAGATTTTTCGTATGTCAATTTCCATGATATCTCGCCGTTATTCGAACCAAAAGAAGCTCCTTTTACATTAAACTTCTGATTTAGCGACATTTAATTTTATGACAGCGGAGACAATCAAATGAAACTAAGTAAAAAAGATATTGAAGAAAAAATAAAAAATCAGATTGCACTTGAGTTTAACTGCTCGCCAGCTGATTTTGACAAAACTGAAAATGTTATTACCACTGCCTGCCAGAGCGAGAATCGCAGAAAGTTTTCAGATAAGCCTTTCTTTTTGCAAATGGCTACTTTTGGAAAGAGCACTGTAATTTCAGCTGATGAATCAATTCATCCATGGCTTACTGAATGGGTAAAGGGCAAGCAGGGAATCTGGCTTTTTGAACAGCATAATTATTATGAGCTTGAATGCGAGCTTAGAAAGCACGGCTATAAAATGGCACTGACTCATCATATGTTTATGCCTGTCCCTGAACTGATGGAAATCAAAACTGATTTAAATATCAAATGGCTGGAACAAAAGGATATCATGCCCTTTTATGGAAATGAGAATTTCCCGAATGCAATCTGCGACAAGTTCAAACCGGAGCGCCCTGATGTGCTTTGCGTAGTTGCCATGGACGGTGACAAAATTATGGGTATGGCCGGCTGCTCGGCTGATACACCAGAGTTATGGCAGATTGGAATTGATGTCCTGCCTGAATACCGGGGTAGGGGTCTTGCAAAAACTCTTGTTACACTTTTGAGAAACGAGACTTTCCGTCGCGGAGCAATTCCATATTATGGTACAAGTCTTTCAAATCTTGCATCCTGGAAAACAGCGCTCGAGTGCGGCTTTAAGCCTTGTTGGGTAGAAAGTGAATCTCATACAGATGAGAAAATGGAATTTGCAAAGTAATGGAAAGATGATGATAACAAAAAAGTTTATTAGTGCGTGGGTGTAAATAATGACAGATAATTATAGCAAAAAGTTTATTCAGGCCTTAGAAAACAAAGATTGTGAAACTCTTCTTTCAATTCCAAAAAGTGATGTGCATAATCATATTGGCCGTGGTTGCCGTAAGCAGTGGCTTTCTGAAAAATTGAATCATGTATTTGCTGATCCGCCTGCAAAGTTTGACGGACTCATGGGAATGCAGAACTGGTACGTAAACGAAATCCGCGATTACACCCGCGAGCATGATGCTTCGGATCTACGCCGTGAAGGTTGTTTTGTAGAGGCTCAGCGTAATCATCTTGTAAGATTTGCTCCGGGATTTGCTGTTGAAGATATTGATGAATTTGGCAGCATGGAAGCGTTTATGGATTTCTGGCATGCAATGCATAAAAAGTATTGTCCTGAGGCAGCCTTTGAACCGGAGCTTGCCTTTCCATCTTATGGCGACGTCCACAAAGAAATACCCCTAGCAGAAGAATATTTTGCATCCGGATTTTTTCATTCGATTGATGTTTGTTGTGGGGAAGGGTACAAGCCTTTCGATGCTTTTCTTCCTTTATATAAGATTGCAGAAAAAAATCATGTGTTAAAGCGAATGCATGTTGGAGAGTCTGGAACTGCAGAAGATGTGGAAGCTGCAGTTGAAACTCTCGGGCTGGATGAAGTTCATCACGGAATACATGCTGCCAGTTCGACACGTGTTATGAAGCTGCTTGCCGACAGAAAAATCACTTTGAATTTATGCCCTACAAGTAACATCATGCTGAATTATGAAAATAGCTACGAGGATTATCCAATAAAGATTCTTGTAGAAAATGGTGTGCCTGTTACGATTAATACAGATGACCTTCTGGTTTTCAATAGTTCTATTGATGAAGAATATCTCCGCCTGTATGAAGCAGGCACTTTGACTGCAAAGCAGCTGGATGAGATTCGTCTCTGGGGAATATATGGCGGAAAAAGACAATAGTCTCAAAATCTTGCTCACAGGTTTTAAGGGAAAGAATAATTCTTCGGGAAAACTGGTTCAGGCAATTTCTGAAAACTACAGGCTGCTCACAAATTCGTTTGATGGTCTGAAAAAAGATATTGAAGAAATCAGTGGAGACATTAACTTTCTGATCATGTTTGGATGCGATAAAAATCTAAAAGATTCTGTACGGATCGAAAGATTTGCAGAAAAGAATGGTGAGAAGATTGCTTCTGGTGCTGATCAGGCAAAAATCTCGACGAGTCTTGATAAGGCTGGGATAGAGAATTGTATTTCAGATACCTCAGGCCATTATTTATGCAATGAGGCATATTGGTATGCTTTAAAAAAGCTTAATGGAAAGGCAGTCTTTATTCATATTCCAACAATCAAGAATTTGGATGAAAGTTTTATTGATAAAATGAAAAAGTTTGTGAGTTATGAAATAGGAGGCAAATAAATGGCAAGCAACATCGAAATAATTCCTTTACCAAAAGAGCAGTGGAAGGGTACTCCAATTCCGC
>CAMOWQ010000011.1 GCA_946628495.1 uncultured Treponema sp.
TCGGTGCCTGTGTATCTACTGCGGATCCAAGACCGATTGTACAAGATGAGAAAAATCCTAAAATTAAAAATATAAAACAAGACACTCCCAAAAGTCCTGTTTTCCAATTCTTCCCCTCATCAGAATTCTTAAAAAAAATGTTACTCTTTTTTACCATAAATCGATCCTTCCTTAAGTTGCTAACAAATAAAATCCCAAAAAATTAATTTATAAGTAACTACCTTAGATGTCATTAAAGTAAAGTTATGGAATTCTTAGAAAATTATAACAAAACATTATTTTTCATCGTAATTATAACACTGTGTTATATATTTTCAAATTTTTTTATTTTCGACGCATAATATTTATTTCATTACCCATTTTTATAATGCCTTTCTTTATTCTTACTGAAATAAGTGCATGTTCTTTTTAAATATGCTATATTTTCAATATGAAAAACTTTCAGACCAAAAAAGCCGAAAACATCAGGAATGTAATCCGCTATTTACAGAAATTTAAGAATGCACTCGTAGTTATATATATAGATGATAAAACTATTGAATCACCTTTATTTTCATCACACATAAGGGATATTGCTCTTATTCACGAAGCAGGATTAAAAGTTGTGATTATTCCAGGCGCACGAAGCCGCATAGACGAACTGCTTTCTTCGGCAAATATAAAATGGTCTGTTACCGAAAGCATAAGAATCACACCTTCAGAAGCAATGCCTATTATAAAAATGGCAGCTTTTGATGTTTCAAATTCCGTAATGACAAGCCTTGCTGCAAACAATATTACGGCAATCATTGGTAACTGGGTGCGGGCACGTGCAAAAGGAATTATAAACGGTCTTGATTATGGTACGGCCGGTGATATAGAACGCCTTCAGACAGATGCAATCCGTACTGTTTTGAACGACGGTTTTATCCCGATTTTCCCTTGCATCGGATGGAATGCAGTTGGACATCCTTACAATATTTCTTCAACAACTCTTGCACAAAAAGTTGCAATCGCACTTAATTCCGACAAACTTTTCTATTTAACATTCGACGGCGGCATAAACACAGAAAATTTTAATATTCCTTCAGGTTTCTCGCTTTCAGAAAATGGTGATGTTCCTGCCATGAATATAGATGAAGTTGATGAATTTATTTCTAAAAATCCGCCTGAAAATTCAAAAAATTCCGAAATCATTTCCCTTTTAAAACTTGCTAAAGAAGCCTGTCTTAACAACGTTTCGCGAGTTCATATTTTAAATGGAAGACAAGATGGAGTTCTTCCATGCGAAATTTTCAGCGACCTTGGTTCAGGAACAATGATTTACACAAGCGATTACGGCAAAATCCGCCCGATGGTTCAAACCGATATTCCGTCCGTTTTGCGTGTAATGAGGCCTTTTGTAGAAAACGGCAAACTTTTACCGCGTACAGAGCAGCAGCTTAACGCCACAATTAATGATTTTATTGTTTACGAAGTTGATGGAGGCGTTCATGCATGCTCCTGCCTTCACGAATACTCCGACGGTCAAATGGAAATTGCAGCCGTTGCCGTTGATGAAAGTTTTTCTCACATGGGAATCGGCCCTAAAATGATTCATCACTTTATAGAAACCGCCCGTGCCAGAAAAGCAAAATCTGTTTTTATAATGACAACTCAAGCTGCCGACTGGTTCGAAAAACTCGGTTTTGAACAGGATGATATTTCATCGCTCCCCGACGAACGCCGCCAGAAATGGACTCAAGAAAGAAATTCTAAAGTTTTCCGTCTTAAAAATTTGAATGAATAATACTCAAAATTATGTTATTTCTATTTATATACAATTAATTTGAATAAAATGGAGAAGAAATCATGAAACTTTATGCAGCAGACTTAAAATGGTACGGACGCACACTCGACAACGACGGAATCAGATATTTTGATTATTCATCATCAGCATTTGAATTCTGTTTTATCGGAAAAAAAGCCTCATGCATTCTGAAAAGCGACCCCGAAAACGGTGACAATACAAACCTTGGAGTTGTTGCAGTTTATGTTTCTGAATTGAATTCTCCAGATGAATATAAAGGCAATTCATATTGGGAACACCTTGCAGAAAATCCTGTTAAAAAAATAATTCTCGATAAAAAGGAAAACAACTGCATTCTGTATGAATCTGACACAGAAAAAACAGTTGTAATTAAAGTTATAAAAATAAGCGAAGCAGCCTTCGGATATGCTGGCTTAAAAGAAGTAGAAATTGATGGAAAGCAGATTTTGCCAAAAGTAAAGGCTTCGGATAAAGCTGCCGCAAAAAATGGCACTGCAGACAACTCAACAGGCAATGCACACTCAAAAAATGCCCCGAAAATCGAAATAATCGGTGATTCCATAACATGCGGCTACGGAATAGAAGGCGTTTGGGAAAAAGACACCTTTACAACTTCTCAGGAACGCGCAGATAAATCTTATGCCTTCTTAACCGCCCGTGCCCTCAATGCAGAATTCCAGTGCGTAAGCTGGAGCGGCATAGGAATCATTTCAAAATACGTAGACGCTTCTGTAAACCTTCCAGACAATCAGATTGTAATGCCGCTCTTGTGGCCATATACAGACCGCAATCTTTCAAGAAAACTTGGAATTGAACCGGAAATCTGGAATTCAGAACGATTTTCACCAGATATAGTAATCGTTCATCTTGGAACCAACGACGCAAGTTTTACAAGAAAAATCGAAGAACGGGTTTCTGCTTACATTTGCGGATTACGACAGTTTTTCGAAGCAATTCACAGGCGTTCTCCAAATGCAAAAATCTGCGCATGCCTTGGCGTAATGGGACAGGATTTATGCGATCCTGCACAGAAAGCCCTGGAAGAATTCAGCATGGATTTCCCAAGCGTGCCTGTAAAGTTTGTAAAATTCCCTGTTCAGGATGAAAAGGACGGCATCGCAGCAGACTGGCATCCATCCGCAAAAACACACGAAAAAATCGCAGGAATTCTTACAGAAGAACTTAAAAAGTGGAATTAATCGTATAAGATTTTACTCCACCCCATCCTCCGTTTCAAAAAATAATTCATCTGCGTTTTTAAGACGATTGATTGTTCCCATGCAAATTTCTTGCGCACTGTCTGCTTCTATTTTCTGTTTGATATAGCGGACATAAGCGGCAAAAAGTTCTGCATTCATCGACATTCCATTTTTCAAAATCGTTTTCAGCAGAAGATTCAAGATAATTATCTGCAATTTCAGAAAGGCTATGTCTTGAAATAAAGTGGTTATGTTTAAATATTAACTAATTATGTATGGGAATAAATAAAAACGAATTAAACTTAATGTTTGAAGCGGTTTATTCTCTTGCTAAAAAGTTGCAAGAGGGTAAAGGACTTAACGATACTGTCTATTTAATTTATCAAGCGAATGGACATTGGGGGTTCGTACCTAGGCTTGACGAAAATCAGAAGGAAGCGCCTGAACTAGGTAAAAAAGGTCGTTCCAAAACAACAGCCAGCTTAAATCACATAACATACACAGTAGAACGTTCTGAATTAAAAGAAGAAAAGTCAAAACAAGCCGTATTAGCAAATTTAAAAGCAGAAGTTGAGAAGCTCTGCAAGGACAACGTTATTTCTGAAACTGTTCTTGCCGGATACAATAATCATAAAGTAATTTGGTGTTTCGGTGACAAGCTTGCAGAAAAAGGTCTTAAAGTGTAGCTTATTTTGAAGCAATTATAACAGTCCGTCAATGTCATAATCTGACGGACTAACGCCAAAATAACTACTAACAGTTGCCAAGCTTTGGCTAGGAAGTTCTGTGTACCAATAGGGCTTCTTGTTTTTCATCTCTATTGGTAAATCTAATCCGTTCTTTGTTACCTTGCAAACCCTTGTATTATCAAAGCTTGAAAAATTATAATTTTCTTCAAAACAGATTACATAAGTGTCATAACCATTTTCTTCGTCTTCTGTAATTGGGGTATAATGCAACCCGTCCTTTGGAAATTCTTTCCAAGTAGAGTTACGTGCGTAGCTAAAAATGGTTTTACTCAACTCTTTATCCGTAATAGATTGTTCTTCAAAAATCTTATTTTTGAACATTAATTTCTTTTCAAGCTGGTGGTATCTAACCTTCAAAAGGCGATTCATGTAATTATTATAGTAATCCATACTATAGACAGAAATACATCCTTTCATAAAAGAAAGTGGCAGTTTGTATGTGTTTATAGGTCTTATGGTTGTAAATTCATAGCAAAGATTGAGTTTTGTATTTAACCAGAGAAAATGATTCGGATGCTTTCGGTTTGGATTTAGCCATTTAGGTATGTAAATAATTTTAACGTCTTTCCAGTTTCTAAGCTTTGCTTTTATTGCTTCAAAAAGACAGTTTGAAATAAAAGGCTTAGAGTGTGGAGTCCCAGATTTAGCTAAAATTTCAGGTGTTTCTAGTTCTTTAATTGAAAACTGAAAAAGTACATTGTCTACTACTGTTGGAACTACGTTTTTTCGCATTATTTTACCTCTTTTAGTTTAAATATTATAATTCTTCATACATTTACCCTGTAAAACTATCTATTCAAAAAAACTCCATCTATTTAAGATAGTGCAGTTTTTGCATTTCGTAAAACTAAATTCATTAGTGAGGATATTAACTAATGAAAATTGAATTTACAAAACTGCCAACTATTGGTGGAAAAATTCAAGTTAGCTTAGATGGTGGACAATCTTTCACAGATTATAACATTGAAGACATACATGATTCTGGTATCCCTTTGGACGATAACCAGGATTATGAGAAAATCCAAATTCGAGGTCCGGCAAACCTTCTTAAAAATTTGAATGTATTGAAAAACATAAAAATAGATGGAACAAACGGAAGCTCCTCAGAAAATACGATAGATAGCCGTTTTATAGAAATTGAAAGGTATGAGACCTTTGAGGAGGGACAAACCTATGTAGGTTATAGTAAAAACCCTACAAAAGGTGGCGGATGGCATGAGTCTTCTATGATTTTTGTAGAGGGACCATCTGGGTATTATTCCATTCTATATGGTAATGATTGTATTTCATCAGTAGAAATAATTAGTTCAGATGTAAATGATTTTGAACGTAATGGTTATGTTCTTCCGCATCAAAGGATTTTTAAGCTTAATACACGTGGCTTTTAATTAAGCCACTGGCAAAGGGCTTCTTTCGGAAAGTTCTTTAGATTTTACGGTTTTATTCGTGCAGAACACGAAAGCCGATAAGATTTCAGATTTCTTTTCGTAAGGGTCTTTTGCCCAGTTCACGAAATTATGCCATACCAAATAGTTATCCAGGTATTTGGTCGCTACGCCATGAAAGCGGACTATCCAAGTTTTCAAAATACTGTGATAACTGTTGATGTGCTGAACGTGAAAAATTCCTTTCTTAGATTTTCCAGTTTTTAACTGGATAAGTTCAAGTTTATTTTCCTTAGCAAACTTCTGATAAGAATGGTGTGCATCTGCACATAAAACTGAATTAATGGCGATGTGTCCAGAAAAAACTTCCGAAAGATTTTTAGTAGAAACACGTCCCAAGTTTGAAGGCTTTGCAATAGATAGCCCTTCTTGTGTAACTGCACAAGGAACGCATACTTTTTCGTGTGAAATACCACGGATGTGTGTATCATTTCCACGCTTGTGTGCTTCACGCGGCATAATGAATCCGTCCATTCTGTGATTACCTTTAAATGATACTGCAAAGAAAGTTTCGTCGGCTTCTACTACGCCAGAAAGTTCTACGGAATTGTGCATTACTTGTAATGCGTCCAGAATCTTGTGTCGCCATTTGAAAGCTGTGTCTTTGCAGATGCCACAGATGGCTGCCGATTTTCTAACAGATAATCCAGAAATCATGCAGTCTACGTATTTCTGCCAGATTTCCAAAGTCTTCTTGCTTGAATGTGTGATTGTATTTGTAGATGCAGAAAAACTCTTTTTGCAGTCTGCACAGAAGAAACGCTGCATAGTTTTGTTGAAGCCGTTTCTGCGAACTTTTTTAGAATTGCAACGTGGACAGAAAACGCCTGTACCGAAACGCTTTTCTGTGATAAAATCACTGAACGAAGCGTCAAAAAGTTTAAGGCTTTTGATTGCGTCGATTACTTTTCGTGCTTCGGCTTTTGGTAAAGACTGGATTTTGCTTATTATTTCTTATGTGATTACGTCTGTCATAACACTTTATAACATAGTGCGTTTTTGACAAACGTCAAATTTTCCTACCACTTTTTTTTCAGAACATAGCCTTCAGAAATAAACAGCCCTTCTATACCGTCAACAACCATCCTAAGCAGCAATTTCATTTTTTTGTTTTTCCGTAAAAGTCTTAAATTTTTGCATAATAACTCCTGTGAGAGCCCACCCGGCAGGCAGATTTTGTCACTCGATAATCCATTCATTCAGCTGTTCATCCGCACTGGAATAATTTGCTGCAATTTTCACAATTTTCCGACCATCAAGTTCTTCATTTTTATATGCAATCGGATAATCTTTACTGTTTATCTGCTCCATTGCTTCTTTTGCAGTTTTATCCATCTTGAACTCAAAAATATAAACTGCATCTTTTTCCCAGACAACAGCATCACTTCTGCCCTTACCGTTTTGCACTTCACACAGAACAAACTCACCCATCAATTTAAAGATGAGCCAGACAAATGCCTGACAGTTTAATTCATAATGTCGCTGATTTGTCTGCTTTGGAGCGGCGGCGAATATATTATTAATCCGCTGCATAAATTCATTTACTTTGCCGGCACAAAGCTCGCGAATAAAATTCAAAACTTCAATATTACTTGTTTTTTCTTCATAACCCGCATATAACGGAATAAGATTTTCGTAAAACCCGTATTTTACTTCTTCATTCGGGAGTCCAAGCGTAAAGCTTCTAAAATCCTTGTCATAAGATTTTATAGTGATGTATCCAGTCTGATAAAGCATTGGAACCGGGTCAGTTGCTGTAAGGCGATAATTTTCTAGAGTTCTATAACCAATTTCAATTTCATTTTCAAGGGTTGTGAAATCAAAATCAATATCTCGAATCATTTTTGTAAGGAATGTTGGAGTACCTGTTGAGAACCAGTAACTGCCAAAAGATTTATTGAAGAATGCATTCATCAGACTGAATGGATTATAAATATCTTCTCTGGTATCTGGTGAAAAATGATATCCATCATAATTCTTTTTAAGCTCAGAAAGGCACTGTTCTTCAGTCATATCATTATTTTGTGCCATTTCTTTGATTTCCGGAACAAATCTTTCTTTAAGTTCAGACTGTGATATTCCGCAAACTGTAGAAAAATCATCGGAAAGTGAAATATCATTCAGATTATTCAAATCAGAAAAAATACTTACCTTATCAAACCTCGTAACTCCAGTAATAAATGCAAACCTGATATATTTATCTTCGCTTTTCAGATTTCCATAAAAACCTTTGAGGGCATCACGAATTTCGCCTTTAAGATTAGAATCAATCACATTCTGCAAAAGTGGTTTGTCATATTCATCCACCAGAACAACAACCTGATTTCCTGTTTTTTCAAAAGCAGCTTTTATAAGATTTCTAAAACGTATTGCAATATCTTTTGATTCTGTACGCTTTCCATATAACTCTTCATATTCAGAAAGCATGTCATCCATCTGTATGAGTAAATCTTCATAGGTTTTATAATTTTTGCCAGTAAAATCCAGATAAATGACAGGATATTGTTTCCATTCAGTTTCAGTTTCTGAGATTGAAAGTCCATCAAATAAGTCTTTACGGCCTTCAAAATAACTGCGCAAAGTGGAAAGAAAAAGCGATTTACCAAAACGACGGGGACGACTCAGAAAATAAGGTTTTCCTACACGCACCAGTTTTTCAATAAACTGAGTTTTATCAACATAAATACAGTTCTTTGTGCGGAGTTCTTCAAATGTCTGAATGCCAATCGGCAGGTTTCGTCTTTCGCTCATACTAATATTATACCACAGAACATTAGTAATTACACCACAAAACATTTTACACTGCCTGACACACCTCTTCTCCACAAAATTCCAAATTTTTTAATAAAAATGTACTTTTTTTTGATATTCAATCTAATCTGTATAGAATGTATACTTAACTAATTAAAACACCGGTCGCTTGCCAGGCGGCCTTACACAGGAGAATGTGACAATGAATAAAGTTTTCTTAAAAGAATGTCCATGCGCACTTGATATGGGCGACGGAAGCGAACGCGGTCTTTATGTAAATCAGGATTATATTTTGCAGAAAATGCGAAAAATTCACCGCGGTATAAGCCTTATGTATACCTATTATCCAAAAGACAAAACCTGGCCTTTGCGTGCAAGCGTTGCATGTCCTCAGGACACTCCTACAGGAGCATGGGATTATCCTTACGAAGATTATTTTCCATACCGTGGCGGTGTAGAAGGCAAACACGACGATGAACCATTCTGTTTTATGAAAGAAATTCGTCAGCGTGGTATGGATGTTGTTCTTACCCTTACAATTGACCCAGACTTAACTGAAGAAGATTTAATTCCTATTGCAAACGATTTAAGACCTTACGGCCGCATTCTTTTACGTGTTAATCATGAATGTACGGGAACCTGGTTCTGCTTTAATAAACGTGCAACTTATCAGAAACTTGCTGATTTCTTCGTTCTTGTCTGCAAAGTAATGCACGAACATGCACCAAACGTTAAAGTTATTCTTTGTGCAGGTATGTATGAAGATGCCACAGGCAAACTCGAAATGGAAGATATTTTTCTGGAAGCACACAAGGCAGCCGATATCTGGTCGGGTGATAAATACCTTGCCCTTCACTGGGGTTGGCCTGTTGATGTTGCAACAAAGGATACAAAAAATTACTGCTGTTATGATGTAGATGCAGTTTACGACACGGCAAAGAAAACCCTAAAACGTCTGCGCGAAATTACAGGTCAAGATAAACCAATGGTTCTTTCCGAACTTAATGCCGACGGTGATGTTACAGGCGCTTATGAACAGGCAAATATGATGCGTCATTTTATGGAACGCCTTGAACAGGATGATGAAAAATGGCTTTCTGCTTTTACATTCTATCAGTTCCGCGATGACGGCCGCCTTGGTCTTGAAATCACAGATCCTAACAATCATGATGTTGGAATTGAACAGCCTATTCTTGCAAGCTACCGAAAATCATTGCACAGGGAATTCTTTAGTCAGAAGCTTGTTTCCGATAAGCCTATAGAACTTCCTGCAAAAATGCGCTGGGCAAGTTCCGAAGATGCCGAAGGCGTAGAAATTGATGTTAAAGTAGAAAAAAATCCACATTATGCAGAATTGTATTTTGAAGATAATCTTAAAGATATGAATCTTATGATTGAATTTGGCGGTTACTGGTTCTATAAAGCACCAGGCGTTAAATTTGTTGATTTGATGAGTTATTTCTTTGAAAATCCTGTTGAATCTGCAAAAACGTTCAAACTTAGATTCTTTGCACCTCCTGCAGACGGTTTAAATCATCCACAGGATGGAAGCGACCCTTACACAGCGGCAATTGGCGAATGGATGTACAACTATGAAACTGAACTTCCTGCCTTGCCAAAAATCCGCATTGAATACGAGCCAGTTTCTTTATTCAAACACTACGACTAATTTTTTCCGGACGTTTATTTTTATATTAATAAGATAAACGTCCGTATTTCATCCAATTTTATATGTTTGATGTTTTATATGTTTGATGATTCTGTTAAAAACAAAGTACCTTTGGCAGAACCGTCAAACAGCTTATCCAGAATCTTTTCGTGAGCTCCATTCGTTAAAAGCATTTCAATTCCATAAACAGTAGTTTTTTCCGCAGCCTGAAGTTTTGTTTCTATACCGCCAGTTCCAAATGCATTTGTTTCGCCAATTTTGATTTTAGAACGCAAATCAGAAATTGAATGTACAACTTCTATAAGTTTTGCATCAGGATTTGTCTTAGGATTATCTGAATAAACGCCATCTATATCACTAAAAAGAACAAGCATATCAGCGGACCACAAAATTGCCGTTAATGCCGAAAGGTTATCATTATCACCGATTTTAATTTCATCATAAGAAACTGAATCGTTTTCATTTATGATTGGAACAACTCCTTCATCAATCAAAGTAAAAAGTGTATTACGGATATTCAGCGAACCATGCTCATTTTCAAAATCATCTTTTGTTAAAAGCAGCTGCCCGATATGAATTCCCTGCATACCAAAAGCTTTACGCCACTGATGCATAAGTTCAACCTGTCCTATTGAACTCAATGCCTGTCTGTAATGAACATCCTTCTTCCGCGCCCATTCCCTGGTAATAGACACCCCTGCAACCTGCGCGCCCGATGATACAATCACAATCTGTTTTCCGGCTTTTATAAGACGTGCACACTGTTCTGCAAAACTAATCATAAATTCTATATTCTGCGTACCGTCTGCCTTTGCAAGCGTATTTGACCCGATTTTTATTACAATTTTTCTTGCTTCGTTAAGTGCCTTTTTTATTTCTTCGCTCATATTAAATCCTCGCTTTTCTAGCGTCATATTATAATCTTTTTTTGTTGAATTGCCCTTTTCTACCGCCGGATTTGTCCGTCTCCGTCAATCAGATATTTAGTAGTTGTCAACGCTTTTATTCCCATCGGTCCGCGTGCATGCAATTTTTGAGTACTTATTCCAAGTTCTGCACCAAAACCAAATTCGCCGCCGTCTGTAAAACGCGTAGAAGAATTTACGTAAACGCACGCTGCATCAACCTTTGCCTGGAAAATTCTTGCATTATTGCGGTCATTTGTCACGATGCATTCCGAATGTTTTGTATTGTGCGTATTAATAAAATCAACTGCTTCTTCTACATCCGAAACAACTTTTACCGCACAAATAAAATCAAGGAATTCAAAACCAAAATCTTCTTCATTTGCAGGAATAATCTTTTTATTATATTCAGGCTTTTCACATTTTTTCATTATTTCGTATGATTCTTTATCGCAGCGCAACTCAACTTTACCCGCAAGTTTTTCAACAAGCATCGGCAAAAATTCATTGATGATTTTTCTGTTTACTAAAATACATTCAATCGCATTGCAGGCACCCGGACGCTGAGTTTTAGCGTTATATGCAATTTCGCAGGCATTCTCCAAATCTGCCGTGCCGTCTACATAAAGATGACAAACTCCAGCTCCCGTCTGAATTACAGGAACCTTTGCTTTTTCTACAACCATGTTAATTAATTTTGCCCCGCCTCTTGGAAGTGCAACGTCAATAAGTCCAACCGCACTAAGAATTTCTTCTACTTCATCATGATTTTCGCAAGGCGCAAGTTCGATTGCCTCTGGAACACCAAACCCCTGTGCTTCTTGTGAAGAAAGACCTTCTTTTATTGCAGAAACAAGGGCCTTGTTAGAAGTGAGTGCCGAAGAGGAACCACGCAGCAATATTGCATTTCCACTCTTGTATGCAAGGCTGAACGCATCGGCGGTTACGTTCGGACGGCTTTCGTAAATAATGGCAACAATTCCAAGAGGAACTCTAACCTGTCTTATTGTCATACCGTCAGGTGTTTTCCAACCGGCAATCTCTTCTCCAACCGGATCATTCTGTGCAATGATGATTTTTATGCTTTCTATAATTCCGTTGATTTTTTTATCATCAAGAGCAAGCCTTTCTACAAGTGCTTGAGACATTCCTTTGGCACGGGCAGCTTCTACATCTTTGTTATTTGCTTCAAGAATCTGCTGTCTGTTTTTTTCTATAGAATTAATTACTGCATTCAACGCAATATTTTTCTGACTCGCAGTCTGCAATGCAAGTTTCTGATTTCCTGTTCGTAATCCTTTACAAATATTTTTTATATCCATACGCAATCCTTTACTAAAAATTCAAAAAGTTTTTCAAAAAGGTATTTAAAACAAAAAAACCGGAGCTTTAAAAGTCCCGGTTTCACAATTAACAATTAGTAGTTCGCAAGGAAATACATACCAAGCATCATCGCTACCCGACACTTTTCTTCCGACCAGTTTGCCTTTTCGGGCAAATTAGAAATGTACCACCAGAAAATTCCAAATTCGGGGTCAATGCGGATAGTATATTCTGCAAAATCATCAGAGTCAGTTGGCTGTCCAAACATAAGGAATACTGCATCATCAATGATTCTACGGAACAAATCGTAATTAGAGAGCCAAGTTGTATCTTTTGTAAAGAAATCTTCCAGCTGATTCAAAAGTCTGTCTTTAGAAGCCATATCAGATTTTTCAACCCAAGTTTTTTGAATCAACAATCGTAAATTATTTTTAAAACTTGAAAGAAGCTTTTTATTTTCCTGTTCATCGTTTGTAGAAATAATTGAACAATCTGCTCCGAACAATTTTGCAATATTATTTGCCGAAGTTACATAATCACTTTCGGACTCAATAAACGAATCCAATGAAGCAACAGTCTGTTCATCTACAAAATCCAAGATGTATTCGTTCTTATTTACCATAACACGATATTAATTTGTTATAAATATTTGTGCAAGTAGGTAATTTTGCACCCCTGTTTTAGTCTAATTGAAAATTTTGCAGTTTATTTGAAATTCTCGCAATAGGTTGCTTTTTTTTCATTCATTTAATAAAATAACCTCATTATCTCTATTAATCTTTTATAAAGAGGGAAAATATGTCTAAAGAAGAAATTTTTGACAAACTTAAAAACATCTTAGTTTCAGAATTTGAACTGGATGAGTCTGATGTTACTCCTGAAGCTCTTCTCGCAGATGACCTTGATTTGGATTCAATTGATTCAATTGATCTGATTGTAAAAATGAAGGAATTCATGCCTGCTGACAAAGGAAACGTAGACCCTTCAATTTTCAAAACAGTAAAAACACTTCAAGATGTTGTTGATGCCCTTGTTCCTTACATGGCATAAACTTAATTTTGGAAAATCAAAAGCCGGGAATTAAAAAAGTTTATCTGATTGTTTCATGCTTTTTTAATGAACCGGCTTTTTTTTTCAAACATTCATTCGTTATCATTTATTCTATTTTTTTCCTAATTAACAGGTGAATTATATGACAGCTAACTTACACAGTATCGAAAACGAAAAAATCTTAACACAGGAAGAAAATCATATCGTTCTTGAATTTGTAATTCCAGAAGCTAGTGATTTTTTTGACGGACATTTTCCAGAATACAAACTTCTTCCTGCAGTTGCCCAGTTCGAAATAGTAACTCGTTTTTCGCGAAAATATCTTAACACACAAAGATTCGTTCCAAGCATCAAAAGAATTAAATTTTCCGCACCAATCCGTCCGGACACAAAAGTTACTTTGGAACTTACAAAAAATACAACAAAAAATACGGTTGCTTTTTCAATTGTAGATTCAAACGTTAAAGATAAAACTTATTCATCAGGTTCTTTTAACTATCTTGAACAATAATTGTTAATTTACAAGCTGAAGCAGAGTTTATGAGGAGGATAAAAATGAAAAAAATTACAAAAGTATTTATTTCGGTTCTAACAGGATTTTATCTTACGACAAGTTTATCTGCTCTTGATTTACAACAAGTTACAAATCAGCTTGCAAAGCATCCTATTACAACAGGAACTTTTTCGCAGGTTAAGACAATGAGTACAGCCAAAGGAAACAGAAATCTTAAATCATCTGGCTCATTCATTTTTAGCCTTGACGGAATAATGTGGAAAACAGAAAAACCGTTTCCTTCATCAATCGCCGTTACAAAAAAAGCCGTAATACAGACTGCCGCAGACGGAACAACAACTGTAATCGATACCTCTGGTAATCAGGTTTTTGCAAGCATTGCTTCTTCACTTACAGCTGTTTTTTCAAATGATTTAACAGAACTTCAGAAAATTTTTAACACTGATTTTGCTGAAACAAAAGACGGCTGGACTATCACTTTGACACCAAAAGATTCTACTATTGCATCTTCACTAAAATCAATAAAAATGACAGGCATTTCTGATTCTGACTATGCAACATTGAATTCCATCCAGATTCAGGAAAATGAATCAAGTTCTATAACTTACAATTTCCAAAATCACAAGTATCCACAGGAGCTTACTGCCGATGAGAAAAATTTCTTTACATCTAAATAAATTTTCAAACAAACATTTTCTTTTGATATGGCTTATTTTTCATATTGCCATTCTAACCTATTTTGCATCTTCCTTTATTGCACATCGCGGAAATATTTCTATTGATGCAGATTTGTTCAATATTTTCCCGGATCCAACAACAAACGAAGCCATTAGAAAAGCCGATGATTCTCTTCTGGAAGCAACGGCTCAGAATATTTATATTCTTGTTTCTCATAAAGATTTTGACACTGCAAAAAAAACCGCAGAATCAGTTTATACACAATTAAACGGAAGCGACAATTTTAAAACCCTTTCGCTTTATACAAATTTTTCCAGTGTTGAAGATATTTATGATTATCTTTATAAATACCGCTACAATCTTTTGGACGACGAAACAATCAATAAAATCAATGCTGATGGCGGCGAATCGTTTGCAATGAATGCATTGGCAACAGCTTACAGCGGTTTTACCCTTCTTCCTCTTGATGATTTGGATTCTGACCCGTTCATGCTTTCTGAACATAACCTGAACACTTATCTTAATCTGGTTCAGTCAACAGGAACTTCTATGTCTCTTAAAGACAATGTTCTTGCATCAGAAAAAGACGGTGTCTGGTATATAATGCTTACAGGCATTCTCAGCAAAAAAGGTGCCGCACTCGCAAATAAAAACAACGGTGTTCAGGAAATTTACGACGTTTGTCTGCCTTTGGAAAATGATGAAACAAAATTTGTATTTTCCGGTACACCTTTTTCAAGTCATCAAAATTCAAACTCTGCAAACAAAGAAATTACGATTATTTCGACAGTTTCTATTCTTATTGTAATAATTCTTCTGTTTACAGTATTTGGCTCTCCAATTCCAATTTTATTTTCACTGCTTTCAATTTTACTTTCGATTGTAAGTGCAATTCTTATGACAATGGGCTTTTTCCACAAACTGCACATTCTTACTCTGGTTTTTGGAACATCGCTTATTGGTTCATGTATTGATTACAGCATTCACTTTTTTACACATTGGGCTGGCAACAAAAAATTAAATTCCGGTGATGAAATTCGTAAACATCTTTTGCCTGGTCTTACCCTCGCAATCGTTTCGTCGGTTTTGTGCTATGCAATCCTTATGTTTGCGCCTTTCAATCTTTTAAAACAAATGTCGCTGTTTTCACTTACAGGTTTAACAAGTTCTTTCCTTACAACAATAGGTCTTTTCCCATATATTAAGATGCCGCAGGGCGAACGAAAAATTAAAGTTTCTGCAATTATTAAAAACTCAAATCATCCGACAGCTAAAAAATGGGTTGGACGTGCAGTAATCACATCATTTTTTGTAATTTCAATCGGTTCTATTTTGATTTTCCACAAACGCCTTACTATCGAAAATGATGTTAATAAACTTTATAAAGATAAAGGTCGTCTTGCAATTGATTTGCCAAAAGCATACGAAATTCTTAATTATGATCCAACTACATGGCTTATTGTAAGCGGCGAAACTCCAGAAGATGTATTCCAGCTTGAAGAAAGAATGAGGAATAAAATTGACCATGATGAACATAAAAATCCTTATATTAGTCCGACAATTTTTATTCCTTCAATTGAGCATCAGAAAAAATCTCGTGCAGCATGCTTAAAACTGCTTTCACGTTCCGAAGAACAGCTTGAATATCTTGGATTTGACCCTGCTGATTCTAAAAAAATTCTTTCTGATTTTTACTCTAAACAGAATGATTTTATTACTATTGATGACCCTGCAATTCCAGAAGTTGTAATGTCTCTTATTTCCATTACATGGCTTGGACAGATAAACGGAACTTATTATTCGGTAATTCTTCCAAATAATTCGGATAATGCTTCATTTTATAAAGAACTTGAAAAAGAAAGCCCGAATCTGCATTTTACAAATAAACTTTATGATATGAGCCGCGATCTTGATAAACTTACTATTCTTGAATTAAAGTTCTTCTCGATTGCATACATCATAATTTTTATTATTCTTAAACTTTTTTACAAACTCAAACAGGCTCTAAAAATTATTTCAATTCCTCTTTTGATTGTTCTTATAACTACAGCAGTTTACGTAATTTTCAATATCAAACTGGAATTCTTTACAACAACAGGGCTTATTCTGGTGTTTGGACTTGGACTGGATTATATAATCTATATGATGGAAAACGAACAGCACAAAGGTTCAAACACAAGTACGCTTGAACCATTTGCAATAATGCTTTCATTCATTACAACGATTAT
Source organism: uncultured Treponema sp. (assembly GCA_946628495.1). Lineage (GTDB taxonomy): Bacteria > Spirochaetota > Spirochaetia > Treponematales > Treponemataceae > Treponema_D. The sequence goes on from CAMOWQ010000011.1 coordinate 16,301, forward strand.
TTCATTCGGTGCACTTTCTTTAAGTTCATTCCCTCCGGTTCATTTAATGGGTCTGTCTATTTTCCTTGGACTTACTACATCGTATACAAGTACAATGTTCTACGACAGGTCTTTATAAAAAAACAGGCCGACAACCACCGGCCGCCTGCCGTGCGGCCTTACACAGGAGTTATTTGAGTTATGATGAAAAAGATTTTACTTCGCGATAAACATTTTAATTTTTCAAATAGGCTCATTAATGCCAGACATTTTTTACCGGCCGTTTGTGCTTCAATTATGATTTCTTTTGTTTCCTGCGCAACAGTAAAACATCTGCCTGGCAATATCGACCCTGTTTTTATTACAAATACAAAATCTGTTAATCTTTTAGCACCAGAAAATATTTCTACACTGCTTGATTCAATGATTCTTCTTGAAATTAAATTCGGCAGTGAAAATTTTTCCGTTCTTTCTTATGTTCAGGCTGATGAAAGCGGCATTTTCATAACTCTCATGAATGATTTTGGAACAGACATGGGAACTTTGGAATACGATGGAAATTCAATTCAACTTGACTGCCAGTTATTCCCAAGCAACATCAAACCTGAATATATTGTCGCTGATTTTCAAAATGCATTTTATACCGCAGAATCCCTTACCACAAATTTAAAGGCATCGCGTCTTACATTTACAGAAGAAACTGCCGCTGCAGATACAGATGACAATTCAAACTCAACCGTCACTCAAGACCCTGTAACTGTCAGGAAAATATTCAGCGGTTCAAAACTAATTGAAGAAATCACAATTGAAAACGCAAAAATCAATATAAAAAATTATCTTCGCGGATATGAATACAATCTGACAGTCGAAGAATAAAATTTGAAAAAATTGGCAATGCTATATAAGGAGTATTAATTTATGGAAGCAAAAAAATTACCACAGTTTATTGATCACGATGAACTTATTAATCTGCTGCCTCATAAAGGAAAAATGTTTCTGCTTACCCGTGTTATTCAGCATGATACAAACAATCATACTATAACAAGCGAATACGACATTACCGAAAATTGTATTTTCTACGAGCCTGAATTTGACGGTGTACCAACTTGGGCAGGCTTTGAATTTATGGCACAAGGCATTTCCGCATTAACAGGAATTACTAACCGCGAAAAAGGCCGCGAACCATTGCCAGGATTTATTCTTTCGGTTATGGAATTTAAAGCAGATATCGGTTATCTTAAAAACAACACGACAATCAAAATGAAAATTCGTGAAGATTATCGTGAAGAAACAACTCACATTTACAGATATATTTGTGAACTTTATGCCACAAAGGATGATGAAAAACCTTCTGTAACAGCAAAAATCTCCGTTATGGAAACAGAAGACATTCATTCTTTATTCGGTGATTAATCATAATCATTAAACAACCTCAAATTGAGGCATACACAAGGAGAAAAAACTATGAACGAAGACAAAAAAATTCTTGTTACTGGTGCAAGCGGTGGAATCGGACGTGCAATTGCTGTAGAAGCTGCTAAAGCCGGATATTATGTAATCTGCCATTATAACGGAAGCAAGGGCAAGGCTGAAGAAACATTAGCTCAGATAAAGGAAAATGGTGGACAGGGTGAACTTATTCAGTTTGATGTTTCTAACCGCGAAGACTGCAAGGCAAAACTTGATGAAATTACTGCAAAATATGGAGCCCTTTGGGGAATTGTAAACAATGCAGGAATTACACGCGACAACACATTTGCAGCCCTTTCTGGTGATGATTGGGATAAAGTTATCCACACAAACCTCGACAGTTTCTACAATGTAATTAATCCACTTATTATGCCTATGGCAAGCCGCAAGAACAAACGCGGTGGACGAATCATTACAATTTCTTCTGTTTCAGGCGTAAACGGAAACCGCGGACAGACAAACTATTCTGCAGCAAAAGCCGGAATTATCGGTGCAACAAAAGCACTTGCCGTTGAACTTGCAGGCCGCGGAATTACCTGTAATGCAATTGCACCAGGCGTTATCGAAACAGAAATGACTAAGGCAATTGACCCACAAGTTTACGAAATCATCATGAGTACAATTCCTATGAAACGTGCCGGAAAACCCGAAGAAATTGCATCTGCTGCAGTATTCCTTCTGAGCGAAGGTGCAGCATATATTACACGTCAGGTTCTTACTATCGACGGTGGAATGTAAAGAATTCAAGATGCCTTATAAGTTAATACCTTATAGGGCATCTTAAGTGTTAATACCCCATAATTCATTCCTTAATGTCTATTTTTCCTGAAAACATTTTTTAATACGATTCTTTCTTAAAAATTTCTAATAATTAAAATCAAAAATTTTCTTTTTAATAAAAAAATTCTGTTATATCTTATTGAAATATATTTTATATCTTAATTATAATTAAAGCTAATAATAAAGGGCTGTCTAATAAATAAGAGATACATTGATTGGCTTTTTCGAAACTGTCACATAAATAAGTGTATACTCTAAACTTATTAATCATCCCTTTATAAAATCAAGTTTCCTGAAACTATGAATTTTCAATATCAAGGAGAGAGAATTTTGAAAAATCATAAAATCACTATTTCTACAAAATTTTCATCTAGTACTATTCTGGTAATAATTGCAATTGTTGCAATTTCTCAATTAACAACAAGTTTTTTCTTTTCTAAAAACTGCCTTGAAAATTTTTATGGCGGTGCAAAATCAAATTTATCAGAATTTTCAGATTCGATAACGATGTTTTATTCAGCAAAAGAAGTTGAACTTAATGTTTTTACCGACTCTGATGCAATAAAAGCAGCCGACGATACTATTCATTCATACATAAATGAAAACGGAACAATTCATATCACCAGCTACGAAAAAAGTCCAACCGAAGAAGCAATCCGAAAAGTCTGTAAAATTATTGCTAAACAGGACAGCGATATTGCAGAAATTTACATTGGTACAAAATGGGGCGGTTACGCAACAAACTCCGACGGCACAATGAATGGCGGATACGATCCTAGAAAACGAGGCTGGTACGAAACGGCCTTAAAAGGCAATGGCGGCGTAATGATTACCGATGCATTTGCTTCCACAATCGGGACTACTGTTGTAGGAATTACCCGCTGTGCCTATGATGAAGCTGGAGCTTTTATTGGAAATACATCAATTGAAGTTGCCCTAGATACATTAACAAACATTCTAAAATCAATGGATTTTGGCGAAAACAGTTTTGTAATGATGATTCAAAATGATGGAACAATTTTAGCAGATACTCTTGATTCAAAAAATAATTTCAAAAATATCTCCGAAATTAATCTTCCTGAATTAAAAAATATTCTTTCATCAAAAGAAAATTCAAATACAATTAATATAAATGGCAAACAATTCTTTACCGAATACATCACAAATAAAAAAACCGGCTATCAAATTATTGCATTTAGTCCAAAAGAAGTTGTTTTCGAAGCCTTTTATAAAACCCTTAAAATTACAATTTTAATCTGTTCTATCATCGGAATTTTAATTGCAATTGCAACCGCTATAATTACAACTCATATAATGAAGCCTTTAATATCCATTCACGACGGAATCAGCCTTACAGCAGAACAAATTGCAAATGGTAATGCCGACCTTACAAACCGTCTTAAAATTACTTCGCATGATGAAATTGCCGATGTTGCGGTAAGCTTTAATATGTTCTCCGATAAACTTCAGGATATCATTCAAAGCATGAAAGATTCAAAAATTTCGCTGAATCAAGCAGGTGGAAAACTTACAAATACCACAAGAGATGCTATGAAAGCAATTGCGCAAATCAACAAAAATATTCTGACTCTAGATAGTGATTTAAGAAGCCAGAACAATAGCGTTAAGCAAACTTCTCAATGCATTACAAAAATTCTGGAAAGCATCAGCTCTCTTAAAGAACTTGTAACAGAACAGGCAAAATCGGTAAGCAATGCCTCAGCTGCCGTAGAACAGATGATTAAAAATATTAGTAATGTAAATCTTTCTGTAGATATAATGGCACAATCTTTTGGAAGGCTCGAACAGGATGCACAAAGCGGAGCTAAAACTCAGGAACAGCTACAACAGCAAATTGCAGAAATTGAAAACCAGTCAAAATTATTAAGTGAAGCTAACGCTGTAATTGCAAATATTGCAAGTCAAACTAACCTTCTTGCCATGAATGCCGCAATCGAAGCTGCACATGCAGGAGAAGCAGGAAAAGGATTTGCCGTCGTTGCAGATGAAATTAGAAAACTTTCCGTTACTTCATCAACACAATCAAAAACAATCGGAGACCAGCTTAAACATATTCAGGCAACAATTGGAACTGTAGTTCAGGCAACTCAAAACGGAGTAAAAGGATATTCAACACTTGCAGATGAAATTCATGAAACAGACAACCTTGTTCGACAGATTAAAACTGCAATGACAGAACAGCAGCAAGGTTCTGCACAAATTACCGATGCACTTCATGGCTTAAACGAAAGCACATTAGAAGTTCAACAAGCCTCTAAAGAAATGACTGATGATAGTCACATCATTATTGAACAGGTAACAACTTTGCAGCAAAAAACACAGGCTATGCAAATCAGTATGGACGAAATGAGTTCAAATTCAGCAAAGATTGATACAACAGGCTCTGCCCTTTCGGAAATTTCTTCGCTTATGGAAAAATCAATCAGCGAAATTGGAAAACAGGTAGATCAATTTAAGGTTTAATTTCTGAACCATACAATTGTGACAGGACACCAAATTTTACAATATTTTTAGAATGCATTTGTCCTGAATTTCGCATTAGTTGTTCTTTATGTCAATTTAGTGTAATCTATTCTATAGGTTACACTTTTTTATTTTAAATAAGGATGTATTTATTATGGAATTTACAAAACCAAACGGAAAACGCCGCGTTGTTGTTACTGGCGGTGGAATGGTTTCTGCACTCGGACGCGATTGGGAAACTGCTTATGCTAATTTAAAAACCTGCAAAAATAAAATCCGCTATATGCCGGAATGGGAACGCTACACAAAAATGAACACACGACTTGCCTGTCCTTATGACGGTGAGATTCCAAGTTTCCCACGCAAAAAGATTCGCGGTATGGGACGCGTTGCTTTGCTCGGGCTTCTTTCTACACATGATGCTTTGCAGATGGCAGGTTTACTTGCAGAAGACGGTGAAGATGTTATTGAAGAATTGAAAAACGGACGCACTGGTATTGCTTACGGAACCTGTATGGGAAGTATGGATGCAATCGGCGACCTTGCAAAAATGGTTGAAACTGGAGATTCTTCACATCTCAACAGCCAGACTTACATCAAAGCCATGCCACAGACAAATGCCTGCAACATGAGCGTTTACTGGCAGATTCGCGGCCGTGTTATCATCACTGATACAGCTTGTACTTCTGGTTCACAGTCTATCGGTTATGGCTACGAAGCAATTGAAGACGGACGTCAGGACATCATGATTTGTGGTGGTGCTGAAGAGCTTTCTGCTCCAGACGCTGCAATTTTTGATACACTCGGTGCAACATCTTGTTTGAACAAAACTCCAGAACAGACACCAAAATGCTTTGATAAAGACCGCGACGGACTTGTAATTGGTGAAGGTGCTGGAACTTTAATTTTGGAAGATTTGGAACACGCTGTAAAACGCGGTGCAAAGATTTATTGTGAAGTTGTTGGATTTGCAACTAATATGGACGGTTCACACATCACTTCACCAAACAGCGAAACACAGGCAAAATGTCTTGAAATGGCAATCGAAGACGCTGGAATTTCAAAAGACCAGATTGCTTATGTAAACGCTCACGGAACTGCAACTCCACACGGAGATATTTCTGAAACCCAGGCAGTTTGGAAGGCATTCGGAAAAGCAGTTCCAATTTCTTCTACAAAATCATATATCGGACATATTCTTGGTGCCTGCGGTTGTGTAGAAAGCTGGCTTACAATCAACATGATGAACGAAGGATGGTTCCATCCGAATGTAAACTTGGTAAACATTGACCCAGAATGCGCACCACTCGACTACATTACTGGCGAAGGCCGCAACATTGATGCAGAATACGTTATGGCTAACAACTTTGCATTCGGCGGTGTAAATACCTCGCTGATATTTAAAAAGTGGTCTGAATAGCAAATGCATTAAAAAAGACAGTCCGTCGTGACTGTCTTTTAGCATTTACGATAAAATACCTCGCGAGATTTATCGAGCGGGTCTGAATAGCAAATGCGTTATCAATTGAAGACGCCTTTCGTGTTAAACGAAGGGCGTTTCTTTTATTCCTTAAAAATCCTTATGAATTCAAAATATTTTTTTGCACTACTAAAAATTCTGCGTTATCATAAAATTACTTACGAATTTTTTTGAGGAGAAACTTTTATGGCAATGAGATTAGTAACCCGCTCAGATTTTGATGGGCTTGCCTGCGGTGCACTTTTACTGGAAGCAGGCGTAATTGACCATTGGACTTTTGCACATCCTAAAGATTTACAGGACGGTCTTGTACCGATAAATGAAAACGATTGCCTTGCAAACGTTCCATTCGTTCCAGGATGCGGCTTGTGGTTTGACCATCACTCCAGCGAATTTGAACGCAACGAATTAAAAGGAAAATATAAAGGCGAAAGCAGAATCACTCCGTCTTGTGCAAGAATCATTTATGAGTATTATGGCGGCAAAGAAAAATTCCCGAATTATGATGATATTATGGAAGCCGTTGATAAAGTGGATTCAGGCAATCTTACAATCGACGAAATTCAAAATCCTAAAGGATGGATATTAATCGGTTTTCTTATGGATCCGCGAACAGGTTTAGGAAGATGGAGACAGTTTACAGTTCCTAACTATGCACTGATGGAAAAACTGATGGTTGCCTGCCGCGATAAATCAACCGAAGAAATTCTTAATATGCCTGATGTAAAAGAACGAATTGAAGTTTACAACGAGCAGACTGAAAAATTCAAAGAGATGGTAAAGGCTCATACAGTTGTAGACGGAAATCTTATAATTTCAGACTTGCGTGGCGTTGATCCTATTTATACCGGAAACCGCTTTTTAATTTACAGTATGTATCCGGAACAAAATATTTCTGCATGGATTGTAAGCGGAAAAGGCGGACAGGGTTGTTCAGCAGCAGTTGGTTACAGCATCCTTAATAAAACTTCAAAAGTGAATGTCGGAAGCCTTATGCTTAAATACGGCGGCGGCGGACACGAAAAAGTTGGTACCTGTCAGTTCACAAATGAAAACATGAACGATGGACTTCCAAAAATGCTGGACGAGCTGAAAGCCTTGGCAAACGCATAGAAAATCATTTATCATACAAATCATAAAAACAAAGGATGTTCTATAAAACGGGGCATCCTTTTGTTTGTCTAAACTAACAAAAAAAACACACCATTACACAATATGCCTTTAGAAGAATTAAACGAAGAACAATTTCAAGCAGTAACAACTACAGAAGGATTCGTGCGTATCATAGCGGGCGCCGGCTCTGGAAAAACAAAAGCCCTTTCAAACAGATTTGCCTACCTTGTAAACGAAATCGGCATTCTGCCATCGAACATCCTTTGTGTAACATTTACAAACAAAGCTGCAGCCGAAATGCGTTCCCGAATCCGAAAACTTACCGACGATAACGATACAGGCTTTATTTCAACATTTCATGGTTTTTGTGTTTCAGTTCTACAGGAAGATTCAAATGCAGTTTCATATCCTAAAAGCTTTCTTGTACTAGATAATTCAGATATAGATTCAATGCTTGATATTATTTATGATGAGCGGAATCTTACATTACGGCAGATGACTTACTCAAACGCCCGTGACATGATAGAAATGCGCAAGCTTTTTAAAGAACCCGATTACTACCAGTTCATGATAAAAATGTCGCTCGACGAAATCCATCAAAAATATCTTAACGCGCAAAAACCCGACGATATAATTTTTTACGGTTATCTTTATCAGGAAAAAAAATGCTTTGGACTGGATTACAACGATTTGCTAAAATTCGTACTTTATATTTTCCAGACAAACGAAGAAATAAAATTAAAATGGCAGAAACGGCTCGAATATATAATGATTGACGAGTTTCAGGATATTGATGCAATTCAATATGAATTGATGAGCGTGCTTTGCGATTATCACAAAAACCTGTTTGTGGTTGGAGATCCGGATCAGACAATTTATACCTGGCGAGGAGCAGACATCCGTTATCTACTTGATTTTGACAAAAACTTCGAAAATGTCAAAACAATCATAATGAATAAAAACTATCGTTCTACACCAGAAATTCTCAACGCAGCAAATACGTTAATCAACAAAAATAAAATCAGAATCAATAAAGAACTTAAAGCCGCAGATCGCAAAGAAACTTCCACAAAAGTCGACGCAAGCACAGCATCAAAATCGGCGGGAAAAAATGCAACAACAGCCGAAAATACATGCAACAGCAATACACCAACAGATTTTTCCACAACCTCATGCAAACCAGAATATTTTCATGCAAAGACCGCCGAAAAAGAAGCAGAATTTATCGCAGACGAAATTGAACGGTTACAAAAGCAAGGCTTTTCATATCATCAGATTGTAATTCTTTACAGGGCACATCACGTGTCCAGAACGATTGAAGAAATTTTTCAAAAGCGGAAAATTCCATACAGCCTTAACTCAGGAGTTCCATTTTTCAATCGGGCAGAAATTAAAGACAGCCTTTCTTACCTTAGAATGATTACTTACAAAGATGACCTTTCTTTTTTGCGAATTGCCAATAAACCAAAACGAAACCTCGGCGAACGCCGCATTGCAGCCTTAAAAGAATATGCCGCCGAACACAAAACAACACTTTACAATGCATTAAAAGCCTGTGCAGATACAGAATTATTTTCGAATACAAAATCACATCAATTTATAGATTTAATAGAAAAATATTCCTCTTCGCCTTCCCAAATGCAGATTTCCGAACTGTTCAATCATCTTATTTATGAATCAGGCTACGAAACAGCGCTCAGAACCGAAGGAAGCCAGGAACGTCTTGATAACCTTGCAGAACTTAAACAATCAATTTATGAATACGAAACCAGCTGCGGCGAAGAATGCAATCTGGAAAATTATCTTACACACGCCGCGCTTTTTACAAATGCCGACATAGAATCAAAAAAAGATGACATTCGCCTGATGACCGTACATACTGCAAAAGGTTTGGAATTTTCGGTTGTATTTTTAGCAGGCATGAACGAAAATATATTTCCAAGCAAAAAAACAGACTCGCAGGCAGCAATGGAAGAAGAACGCAGACTGGCATTCGTTGCAGTAACGCGTGCACAACAAAAATTATACGTTAGCGATGCAGAAGGCCTTTCAAACGGGTACAATTTCCGTATTCCTTCCCGATTTATCTTCGACATGGAAGACTCTTTAAACTACCTCCAGCCGCTACCAGAAAACCTTTTGAATACAGCAAAAAAATACATAGAATTAAACAGCCAGAACCTCCAGAAAATCCAAAGCCTTTCGTCGCTGCAAATCAATGACCGCGTAAAACACAACATCCTCGGCACAGGCATCATAATTCAAATTGATCAGACAAAACACAATTACACAATCCAATTCGACCAGATTCCAACGCCAAGAATAATGAGTTTCAAAGCACCTCTGACAAAAATCTGATTTCTTTTAATATTCAGGGCGAAATCCCAACACCCACTCGCCTTCCGCTATTCCCTAACGGTCAGCCGCTTCGCACGCTGCAATATCCCCTTTTCCACTCCTAAAAAAACAATCATACGCAGCGTGCTCCAGTGGCCGCCTTTCGGCGCAGCTCCACGCTCGACGCATATGCCTCTATAAGTGTTTATCCAAACTGACTAACAAACGTTTGTTATATTAATTCTATTACGTAGCGTTTTGCATAAAAACTACGCTATATATACCGTTTACGTTCCAAAATTTCCTGTTTTAGTAATTAATATGATTTACAAAGTAAACAAACGTTTGTTAGTTTAAATTTTATTGAATTCCTACTGTTCTGAAATTGTTTCACATGAAACATTAAAACTAGAAAACTTCTGTGTAAAAAATACACCTTTCAAGCAAAATATCCAAATTATTCATATATATCGTTGTTTCACATGAAACAAATTTTATTATAGATTATGCGTAAGACTTTCAGAATTCTTTATTACAAGCACCCATTTCTGACAAATCAAAATTCTTTATGCGCAAAATCAATAGCATCATGTTTCATTACAAAATGTTTCATGTGAAACATATATTTTAATTATAAGCAATAATCAAAATCATAAAATAATTGCGCTTCATACGATTTTCATAAGCATACAGCCTTTATTCAAAATGTTTCATGTGAAACACTTAAAAAAAATCTTCTACATAAAATAATCCAATCCCGCACAAAAGATTCTGGTTTATAATATACATACTATTGTTTCATGTGAAACATTCTTATTTTCTCAGATAATTCCTATCGTTTCACATTAAACATTTTATTCGCAAATAATTATGTTCTGGCTACACGGATATAAAAAATAAAGATACTTTTTTCATTTTGTTGAATATTACGGCAATATTTTCTTTTTCTTACATTATTAATTTAAACAGGCGCTAAGAACTGTCATTTGCTTTATATTCAAAGAGTTTCACATGAAACATTCTGATTTTCTATTACAAAAACTATATTTCACCCGATTTTATTACATAAATTGTTTCATGTGAAACATACGGTCATCTCTGAACAAAAGGCGTATAGCAGGCGAGCCTGATGTTTCGATAAGTTGTTTTTACGACTAGAAGCCGTTTTTTTTTGATACAGTCACCGAATTTCAAAAACTGGATTCAGGATTATTTAATTTACCGTAAATTTTTTATGTTATGTGTTTCACATGAAACAATTTTACGAATTATTCATATATGTTTTCTTATAAAAAAAAATAAAAACATCCGATATTTTACAAAAAGGCAGCAGAAATTCCATATGTAATTAGATTCTATAAACATATATACTTCGTCGCATAAAATTAATGTTTCATGTGAAACAATTCTTTCATAGTCCAGCTGGATTTTTTCAAAACATGTATAAAGCATCTTTTGTCACGCTCGATTATTTACTTCGATTTATTTAATTCCAATCAAGTGTTTCATGTGAAACATAAAGTTATCTGTGCAAAAATTATTCCCGCTCCATTCTAAGAAGCTTCTTTTCACATACAAATTTTTACACTAAAAATTTTTCCAGTATAATCATGTTTCACATGAAACATTAACAATATTCGCTCCTACCCGTTTTTATCATCGCAACAAATATTCTCAAAAATCAATTGTATTTCCTGCTGTCGCTTAATATCAAAAATTTCGTAAACTCATCTTTATCAAAAAAGTTTCACATGAAACATTCCGACTTCCAATCAATGCCGTATCTCCAGAAAATTTTTCAATCTCACCAATTGTTTCATTTGAAACAGTTCTCCCCTATATCATCAAAAATTATCGCATAATTTTGTACTTTCTAAATATTCATTCTTCATTCAATTCGGTGTTTCATGTGAAACAATTTTTTCTATAAATTATCCTGCTTTGTTATCAGGGAATTAATCAAAAATAAAAACCGCAAATTTCTTCACACATGAATGTTTCACATGAAACAAATATCTTAAATTCATTGGAAATTCACTTTATCAAATTTATCCACATTCTATTAACAATGTTGATATCTTCTAAAAGTTATCCACAAATTTTCATAATCAATAACTAAAAGAAATCCACATTGTGTATTTATTGTGGATTTCTCAAGATTAGATATTTTGTCTGGATTTTTGTATTTTTACGAATAAAAATGAGCATCTGAAAAGTTAATAAATCACTATATATTGTTTACTATACGTTTTACTTGCTTTTTATATTTTGTTTAGAAAAGGAAAATATTCATTTAAAATCAAAAGGGTCCATCCAAGATAGAAATCATAAAAGTAAGAAAATCGATTTCCATTGGATAGACCCATGCCTGATGTATGATCACCCTAAACTGTATTATTAGTTTACCCTTATATTAATTATTTATTAAATAATCATTTTTGTCAATGAAAGAACTAACAAACGTTAGTTCTTTTTAGTTCTCTTCATTTTCACTCTTATCGCCAATCTTATCAATTCCGACAAGATAATCAGGTTCAGAAATTTTTACAACTTTAATTCCAGATGCACCCTGTCCCTGTTCCTTAATTTCGGAAGCCTTAAAGCGAAGAGTTTTTCCCTGACTTGTCATACAGACAACTTCATCAGAATCTTTAATATTCATAGCACCGATAATTTCACCTTTGCCATCAATATTTCCAAAGATTCTCTGGCCACCAGTTCCACGACCGTGAACAGAATAATTATCAAAAGAAACTCGCTTGCTGTAGCCCTTTTCGGTAATAAGAATGATATTAGAATCTTCTTCAACTTTTACCGCAGAAGCAATCTCATCACCTTCTGAAAGTTTCATGCCTCTTATACCGCAGCTTGCTCTTGTCATAAGCCTTACTGTATCTTCAGAAATTCTCAAAGCCTTTCCGCGTCTTGAAACAAGCACGATATCAGATTTACCCTGAGTTGTTACGGTACTAATCAGCTTATCACCAGTATTCAATTTTATACCGATAATTCCTCTTGTCTTTGCATTAATGAATTCTGTAGAACGAACCTTCTTAACAACGCCCTGTGCAGTAACCATAAACAGATACAAATCATCAGAAAATTCTTTGAACGAAACAATTGTCGTAATTTCTTCATCAGCAGTAACCTGCAGCAATCCCTTGATGTTTGCACCTCGGCTTGTTTTTTCGGCTTCCGGAATTTCGTGAATCTTTATCCAGTATGCCTTACCGATATTCGTAATGAACAGCAGGTATTCTTTGGTAGAACCGATGAACAGCTGATTGATAAAATCATTTTCGAGAAGCGACGTACTGTTACTTCCTGTTCCTCCCCTACCCTGCTTTTTATATTTTACAACCGGCACTCGTTTGATATAACCAAGGCGGGAAATCATTACAACCATATCCTCGTCTTTAATCATATCTTCAACATTGATTTCTTCAACTTCGTCGTGAACGATATCGGTACGCCTGTCATCACCATATTTTTTAACAAGCTCGTCTGTATCGGTTTTAATGATTTGAAGAATCTTTTCGTGATGATCAAGCAAATCCTGAAGATAATCTATCCATGCCTGGAGTTCCTTAATTTCGTTCTGCAAATCTTCAATCTGCAAATGAGTAAGGCGTTTGAGCTGCATATCAACAATTGCCTGTGCCTGCTCATCATCAAAATTAAAGCGTTTCTCCAATGCAAGTTTTGCGGCTTCAGTATCACGGCTTTCTTTTATGATTTTAATTACTTCATCAATATTATTGATTGCAGTAATCAAAGCTTCCAAAATATGCATTCTGTGTTTTGCAACTTTTAAATCATAAATTGTGCGGCGTGTAATAACTTCATCACGATGATTTACAAAATACTGAATGAGCTGTTTAAGAGTAAGAACTTCTGGTTTTAAATAACGTGTTCCATCAGGTTTTGCTACAGGAACAAGCGCAAGATTTATTACACCAAAATTCGACTGCAATTCTGTTTTTGCAAAAAGCTGATTCAAAACAATTTTTGTAATTGCACCACGTTTCAAATCAACAACAAGACGCATACCTGTTCTGTCTGATGATTCATCGTTTGCATTAACAATTCCTTCTATCTGCTTATCGCGCACCAGTTCCTTAATTCTACGGATAATATTGGTTGTGTTTACGCCGTACGGAACTTCTGTAAATACGATTGATTCGCGTCCATGCTTATCTGTTTCTATAGTAAACTTTGAACGGATTACGATTTTTCCACGACCGGTTGTGTATGCCTTTTTAATTCCAGATGTACCATAAATTATACCGCCAGTTGGAAAATCAGGTCCTTTTATATAGTGCATCAATTCTTCAACTGTAATATCTGGATTATCAATATATGCAGAAATCGCGCCGGCAACTTCCTTTAAGTTGTGAGTAGGCATATTTGTTGCCATACCAACTGCAATACCCGTTGTACCATTACAAAGAAGGAACGGAAATTTTGCAGGAAGAACTGCAGGTTCATCACAAGTATCATCAAAGTTACGAACCATATCGACAGTTTCTTTATTGATATCTGCCGTCATTTCTTCTGTAATCTTTGACATTTTAGCTTCGGTGTATCGGTAAGCAGCCGGAGGGTCACCTGCGATTGTACCAAAGTTTCCCTGAGGAACTACAGTTGTATAACGCTGAGCAAAATCCTGACCAAGACGTACCAATGCATCGTAAACAGAAGCATCTCCATGAGGATGATAATGACCCAAAACTTCACCGACGATGGTAGCACATTTTTTTGTTTTTCCACCGCTCGCAAGATGAAGGGTATCCATTGCATACATGATTCTTCGGTGAACCGGCTTTAATCCATCGCGGACATCTGGCAATGCACGCTGAACGATTACCGACATAGAGTAGTCTATATATGCCTGCTTAACTTCATCTTCAATCGGAATTTTTATGAGAGAGCCACCTTCGGCAGTTTTGATTTCTTCCATCATTTTCTCCAAGCATTAATCAAGGAAAGTTCCTTGTGCATAAAATTCTTATATAATTGTTCTATTATAGCATTTTTTTTTAGTTTAGTCTTTAACTTGTTCAAACTAATGAAAGGTAGTTTGTTAAGATTTTTTAGTTTTTATATATGTGTTTTTCGTATTTTTTCAATGAGAGTTTTATTTTTATAATTCGCGACTATCCGTTTTCCTGTAACATTTTTTCGGGATTTATTTTTCCGTTTTCAATAAGCCTGATAAGAATTGAAACTAATTTTGGATCAAACTGAGAGCCCGACCATTTTTGTAATTCATCTTTTACAAGATTGATATCCAATCCTTTGCGGTAAATGCGGTTGGATGTCATAGCATCAAAAGCATCTGCAATTCCGATAATTCTTGCATTAAAAGGAATATCTTCGCCCTTAAGTCCCATAGGATAACCGCTTCCGTCATAACGTTCATGATGATATTTTGCACCTTCATCAACATGCGGAATGGACGTAAAATCCTTCAAGATTTCGCTGCCAATTAAAGCATGCGTTTTCATTATTTCGTATTCTTCTTCTGTAAGCGTTGTAGGTTTATTAAGAATTGCATCAGGAACACCGATTTTTCCAATATCATGAAGAAGACCTGTTTTACGAAGCTGCTCTTTTTCTTCCTCATTAAAACCTAATTCTTCTGCAATCAAAACCGCATACTGTGCAACTCGAAAAGAATGCCGACCGGTTCTTTTATCTCTTGCTTCAACTGCATTTGCAATTGAAAAAATAGTTTCATTACTTAATCTTACCTGATTTTTGTAATTTTCAATTTCGAGCTGCTGAATTCTGGTTTCTTCTTTTTCTTTCAGATATCTGATATGTTCTGTTTCATCAATCAAAGTGTAAACTTTGCCAAAATTTTTTCCGCCTTGAATTAATTCATTTTCTTCTGCCAGAAAAAAACGTTCTTCAATTGTAATTGTTTCCCGATTAAGTTTTTCTTTGATTTTTTTACCGTCTTCAAGCATTGTGATTACTTTCTGCGGAATTTTTTTATCACCGATTTTTAATTCAGGAAATAAATCCTGTGCAGGCTTATTAAAATATTGAATCACACCTTCATTATCAACCGCGATTATTCCTTCAGAAAGCCTGTCTATCATGAATTTTTCTGCAAGCTCACGGGTATTCATCAAATCATAACGAAGAATGGCAATATACTGGAAAAGAGTGCCGATTAAACATCCAATCATTGTAACATCGTAATAGCCCTTAAGACCTTTAATTCCAATCATTTCGATAATAAAAAATATCGACTGGGAAATCATAGACAAAATGACAAACAGGAATTTCTTTTTTTCCAGCCTATTATTCGTTTTATGTAATTCACTAAAAAGCCATATAAAAATGACAATCATATAAATTGCCTGAACAACCATAAACAGATTATGCCATTGACTATTCTGCCTTATAAGTCTTGGAAATAATCCGTCTGTAGAAAATCCTGTAATGGTGTAATAAAGATTGTTTCTTCGCGTTGTGATGATAAATCCATAAGTTATTGTATTAAATAGCATTATAATTGTTTTTATGATTGTAGGAATTGTTTTTTTGCATAACTCGGCCGTAAACAAAAGAAGCGTAAATGCATACCAAACCCGCCCTGCATAAGAAAGTTGAATTGCCGTTATGTAAGAATCGATTGTTTCCGTATACAATGCGGCAAGATACCCGAGCGTATTCAAGAAGCCTGTAATGCAACTTAAAAGCAGGTAAGAATACAGCATAGACTTCCAATGTTTGATAAGGTAAATGCTTTGGTTAAAAAGACTAATACAACATATAAATTGAATTGTAAGAAAGAAGTATCTCATCTTTTCGCTCCTTATGCATCCTGCCTATGCTTTTTTTTCTGCATTCTACGGTAGAAGTTTTCAGAACTTTAGATTTCACCCTCTCAGATTTGTAAAAGTATTATAGCATAGTTTTTTAAACCGAAGGTTAAAATCTTCAAAGAGAGTCTATATTTTTTTGATTTAGAGTTTTTGTACGGTTATTTCGTCGATATAATCAAAATCGCTGTCTGCCGTAATAAGAGTTAAATCTGCTGCATGGCAAGTTGCGGCAATCCAGATATCATTTTCTGGAATAGGTTTTCCTTTTGCTTTTAACGAGGCTTTTATTTTTCCATAACTTTTTGAAACTTCTAAATCTGGATAAATAACTTTCATCTGTTCACAAAAGTTAAAATAATTTTCTTTGTTAAAATCAGTTTTTTTAGAAAGCTCCGCTACATACATCAATTCTCCTACAGAAATAGATGAAATATACAGATTATCCATATCATCAAAAAGAGAAAAAAGTTCTGTTTCGCCTTTGAAAAAACGGATAATCACATTTGTATCTACAAGCTTACCATTCATTTTCATCAACCTTGCGACACTCCGCAACAGCAGCTTCCATTTGAGCAGCCTCATCTTTATCTATACTTCCAAAAAAATCTTTGACTGATTTTTGATTGGAAAGGCTTGCACGTAAAACTAGATTTTCATATTCATCAATTGGAAGCACAACCGCCTGCATTTCGTTATTGCGGATAATTGCAATTTTTTTTAGTTTTCTATTTGTCAATTCCGTCAGGAAGTTTGAAAACTGGCGAACGAGTTGAGTTGCAGAGACAATTTCTTTTTTTTCAAATGTCATCATAAAATCACCTCTTACATATTATTATACATAGTATTTTGTGTATTACAAGAGATAATTTTTACAAAAAAAGTCCAGTCTAAGTTTGACTGGACTTTTATTAATTTATAAAGCTGAACTATTTTTTTATAAAAGTTTTTCCACCCCATGAAACAGAAGTTGCATCTTTATTCGGAATTACAAAAGTCTGAGAACCTACAGAAGCTCCATACTGTCCTTCAACATCAAGATAATTCTTTGTCACCTCATAAGGGCCTGAATAAAGAGATGTTTTTGTACCAGATGTAGTCATGTAATAATCTACAGTCTTATTGTTACTAAATTTTATTGTAGTAATAACTATTCCCATATTTCCAGTATCTGCTTCCCATGTTGTACCGGCAAATGGATCTTCTGCATTATTCGATGTATTTGCAGTTTCTTCTGTAGTAGTTTCTGTTGTATTAGTAGAGAATTTGAATAAGTTATAAAATCCAACTAGCACAAGTAAATCTTCATTAAGTTTTTCCCAATGTATTGCTATTCTGTCACCACTCAATTCATAATCATAAAGGCTGCTTTCATCTGCCTTTGCTACCCATGGGAAAAAAATAAATATAGAAAAATAATAGCAAAATTACAGATAACAATATTTATTAATTATTTTAT
>CAMOWQ010000012.1 GCA_946628495.1 uncultured Treponema sp.
AATCCGTGGAACAATCAAAGTTTGTGCTGTTAAGGCTCCAGGCTTTGGTGACAGAAGAAAGGATATGCTTCAGGATATCGCTATTTTGACAGGCGGTACTGTAGTATCTGAAGAAGTTGGCTTGAAGCTTGAATCTTGCGACCTCGACGTTCTTGGTCAGGCTAAATCTATTAAGATTGACAAAGACAACACAACAATCGTTGGCGGTGCAGGAAGCAGTAAAGACATTAAAGCTCGTGTTGAAGAAATCAAAAATGCTATTGCAAAGACAACTTCTACATACGACAAGGAACAGCTCCAGAAGAGACTTGCTAAACTCGCTGGCGGCGTAGCTGTAATCAACGTTGGCGCTAACACAGAAACAGAAATGAAAGAAATGAAATTCCGTGTTGAAGACACAATCGCTGCTACACGTGCTGCTTTGGAAGAAGGTATCGTAAGTGGTGGTGGAATGGCATTAATCGAAGCTTCAAAGGCTTTGGAAAACATTCCTGAAGATCTTAACGAAGATGAAAAAGTTGGATACAAGATTGTTCGCCGTGCTCTTGAAGAACCTATCCGCCAGATTGCAGAAAACGCAGGTTTGGACGGTGCAGTTATTGCAGAACGCGCAAAGAACGAAAAGAAAGGCTTTGGTTTCGATGCACGCAACGGTGTATGGACAAACATGCTCGAAGCAGGAATCATTGACCCTGCAAAAGTTACATGCTCAGCACTTAAGAATGCCGCTTCAATTGCAGGAACAGTTCTTACAACAGAATGTGCAATTACAGACATTCCAGAACCAAAAACACCAGCAGCACCAGCTGCCGATCCTAGTATGATGTACTAACAGTTTGCTATGCAAACTGTAGCTGCGGACAATATACATTTGCGGTACAAAAGCAACAAACAGTTCGCAGCAAAAATAAATATGGAGGAAATTATGAAAATTAAACCTTTAGCAGATAGAGTTCTTGTTAAAAACGACAAGGCAGAAACAAAAACTTCAGGTGGAATCATCATTCCTGAAGCAGCACAGGAAAAAACACAGACTGCAACTGTAATTGCAATCGGACCTGGCACTGAAGAAAACAAAATTACTGTAAAACCAGGCGACAGAATTATGTACGACAAATATTCTGGAACACAGGTAAAAATCGACGGTGAAGATCATCTTATTCTTAAGATGAACGACATCATCGCAGTAATTGAATAGTCAGATTTATTAAAATTCCGTGTTTTATACAAAACGGAATACAACAAAACTGATAAAAACAAAGAAGGCTGTTTGAAACGTGAAGCAATTCACAATTCAAACAGCCTTTTTTTATAAAAAAAGTATCAAAATCGGTTTTAACGGACAATTTTTGTTCGAAGCAGCTGTGCTTTTGCATTTTCTTCATTCAAACTGATTGCATAATCAACACAACGCAAGGCATTCTCGTAATCCATAGTTAAAGCATAAATATTTGCAATTCTGTAGAAGATTTCCGAACGCATTTTTTTTCTTTTTGATATACCTGCAATTCTTCCGTACAAATCAAGAGATTTATCTTTTAATCCACGGGCAAAATAAATATTTGCAAGATTTACAGCAGCTTCATCCGTACAGAACTTAGAAAGTTCACCTTCATCTAAAATACCAGAACTTTCGTAAACGCAGTATTCATAAAAACGCAATGCTTCCTGCTGAAGATTTTTCATACAGCAAATCCAGGCAGCAGTTTCTGTAAAAAACGGATCCAATTCCTTGCGACGACGTTCATATTCATCCCATAAATTTTCATCAATTGCAAAAGAATAATTCTTATGAAGGAATTTATAAAACAAGTTTACGGCTTCATCATCCTGTTTAGAATCGATAAAGAAGCATATAGCATATTTTACGGCAGGAACGGAATATTCATCAAAATCTGTAAGGTTATTTTCCAAAAGACGCCATATATCCGTAGTTTTATCGGTCTGCGAATAGTTTTGTGCCGTTTTATACTGCAATTCAAGAAGTTCAAGTTGAATCAACTGATTTTTTGTATGACTATAAGCTTCTTCAAGCCTATAAATTGCATCACTTACAGGTATTTTTCGTCTACTGTCATATTTTTCCATTTCAAGCGATTTTATTCCTGCCTGACGAAGCATTTTTGTAACAGAATCTTCTTCTCTTTCAATGCTCAATTCATAGGCAAGTTCCGCATAACGAATAAGTGCCGGAATATAATCACCCCAATTATCAACTGCAACAAAAAGATAATCTATTGCACTGTCCTTATCATTATTTTCTATTGCATATAAAGCACTGTTATAATAAATTACAGGCATTATAGTATCTGAACTGTCAGTAAAATCTTTTCCGTTAGCTTTTAAAATAAATTTCTTCCGAACAGCTTCAGCACTATCTACATCACTCAGCATAAGATATGCATCAGATTTTAGTGCAGTAATTTTTATATCATCAACGCAAAAAAACGATTTATTTTCATAGCTATTATATAGAAACTCGCTTGAGTCAAGTGCATTAAGACACTCCCGATACTGTCCCGCATCATACAAAGCAAGCGCCCAGAAATATGAATCATCGGCTTCGTAGTAAGATGCAGGTAAATACCGTACAGCTTCCGAATAATGCCCATCCAAAAGATTAATTACTGCACAATTTCTAAGCCATACATTATTTCCGCTTGCAGAATATGCATCCATGTAAATTCCGTAGAATTTTCTATCAGAAAAATAAGAGAGCTCTTCGCCAGGAACAGCGGTTTTCATTGCATCTTTTAAAATGCATTCCGAATAAATTGCACCATATTTTGTTCCCGATAGCGCAGTCGCAACAGAAAGTGCATCTTCAAAACGGTTTTCGTTCATTAGAAATTTTGAATATACGGCTTTTAATTCGAGGTTTGAAGGATTTTTTGAAACAGCTTTTTTAATTACTTTTTCAGCAAGTTTTTTATCGCCAATAAGGAGAAAGCGTTTATAGATGCCTAGATTTGTCCAAGATTCATAAGTTTTCTTAGAAAGTTTTTTAAGTTCTGAAACTGCATTTTTCATCTGATTATGAGAAATCAGAGAATCCACAAGTTCAAGCCGGGCAGCATAAGACTGCTGCTCAGCCCGCGTACTGCAAGAAATAAAAAAATGCAGCACAAAAACAAGCGGAATTAATAATAATATTTTAGCTATCTGTTTTTCTTTCATTTTTGCCAATCTTATCAAGAACAGCATTTATAAATTTATATACATCTTCGGCACCAAATTGTTTAGCTATCGAAATAGCTTCGTCAACAACAATACCAAGATTACAATCTTTCTGATATACAATTTCATAAACACTTATTCTTAAGACAGCAAGTGCGACCTTATTCAAACGGTCTTTTTTCCATCCCTGAGCAAGATTCTGTTCAATAAGAGCATCAACTTCATCAATATGATTAATTGTACCCGACGCAAGAAGGCTTGCAAAAGTCATTTCTTCCTGCTTATAAGGATTTTCTTCTGCGTTTTTATCAGTAACTGCTTCTAAGGCTTTATCTTCATCAGAAGCATTCTCATCGTTCTGTTTACCTGCCCATGAAAATGTAAGCAACTCATCAAGAGGCGATTTATTAACATCCCAGGAATACAATGCCTGAAATGCAAGGATACGTCCGTTTCTTCTTGACACGTTAGTCTCCCCATTCCAAAAGTTTATTCAATGCATCCCCTGTCTTTTTTCTTTCTACATTCTCAGTTGTGTTCAATGAATTTGCAATATCCTGAGCTGCAATCTGAATAAACTGGCTCTGTTTTAAGTTAGCCAGATTGTTTCTAATAACTTCATATACTGTAATTGTAGATTCTGGCATATAGACATCACTCAAAGCAAGCATTTTTGCTTCATACTTCTTTCTAACAACTACAAAACGGAAATCATCCTGAGTTTCCATCATTTCGGAAACATAACCTTCATTTTTTCCAAAAAGATCCATCAACTGCTGATAAGTAAGTTTCATTGCTTTTGCATAAGCATCTGTTTTTGGAACAAGACCTTCGCCAGCAGAATAACCGGCACCAGTTGCATTTGCAGTAGCAATCATTTGTTCTGCAGTCTGTTTTTTATCAATATATTGATTTCTAAGGCTGTTCAACTTATTGCGGGCACCGTCAATATCACTTTCTTTTGGAACCCAAACTGCAAACATTTTAATCATATCAGTACGAACAAAAGATGCCTTATTGCTTTCATAGTACATTCTGATTTCTTCGTCTGTAGGAGCAATGTTTTTAAGTTCATCCTGTTTCTGATAAAGAACATACTGCTGTGCAATCATTTGATTTTTGAAGTATGCCTTGTATTCTGCTGTATTCATTCCAGTCTGATTTACAAGAAACTGATCAAGCGTAACTCCCTGTGCACTTTTGATTAAATCATTAAGTTCTTTTTCGCTAACAATTGTACTAAGACCAATCTGCTGACAGATTCCTGCAATAAACTGTTTATCGATTTCGCTGTCAGGAATTGAAAGTCCAGCTTTCTGTGCAGCCTGAAGGATAAGTCTTTCATTAATAAGAGAATCAAGAACCATTTTCTTTTCATCAACAGACAAAGATCTTCCAATCTGTTTTTTATAAGTTTCAACTCTAGCACGCAGCTGTTTTACTGTAATTGGTTCATTTTTATTCAATTTGATAATTGCCAAAGGCTGCAACGAATCAGATTGAGCGAACAAAGCACCTGCAAAAACCAAAAGCATAGAAATTGTGATACAAAGCTTTTTCATAAAAAATCCTTTTTTCTAATTTTAACAATATTATAACAATCAAGCAATATTAGTGGTTACGATTTTTTCTTAGTTATTCTTTATCTAAAGGAAGACCACCGCTTATAACAGCCCTGATTCTTCGTACACCAGCTGATGAAGACTGTTCTTTCTGAATCTTAAATTCACCAATCTGTGCTGTATGCTGAACATGAGGACCACCGCAAACTTCCTTTGAGAACCAGTCGTTCTTTGCATCGCGACCGATAGTATAAACTTTAACCTTTTCACCGTATTTATTCGCGAACAAAGCCCTTGCGCCTTCGGCCTTAGCTTCATCCAAAGTCATTACTTCCATTGTAACAGGCAAATCTTCCTTAATTTTTTCGTTTACAATGTCTTCTACCTTTTTAATTTCATCAGGAGTCATTGCACGTTCAAAAGTAAAGTCGAATCTCATACGTTCATTGTTGATATTAGAACCTTTCTGTGCAACCTGATTGCCGAGAACTTCGGTCAATGCCTGCTGCAAGAGGTGTGTTGCTGTATGATATTTAGTTGCAACATCAGACTGTTCTGCAAGACCGCCCTTTGCTTTTCCAGCTTCGGCAGTTTTTGAAGCTTCCTGATGTTTTCTTTCTGCTTCTTTAAAACCTTCTACATCAACAGTAAATCCGTTTTCTGCGCCAAGCTCCTGAGTAAGTTCAAGAGGATAACCGTATGTTTCGTAAAGATTATATGCAACTTTTCCTGAAATAATCTTTTTTGGATTTTTCATAAGATTTGGAAGCATTTTCTGGAATTCTGCTTCACCTTTTTTCAAAGTTGTGCGGAATTTTGCTTCTTCGGCAGTAAGTTCAGTAAATACTCTTGAAGAATTCTGTTCAAGTTCTGGATAAGCATTTTTGAAATTTTCGATTACAACTGCAGCAATTTCTGAAAGGAAATCTTTTTCAATACCAAGTTTCATTCCATGACGAACTGCACGACGGATAAGACGTCTCAAAACATAACCAGCGCCTACACGGTCAGGAACAACACCTTTCTGGTCGCCAAGAATAAATACTGCAGAACGGATGTGGTCAGCAATAATACGAACTGATTTATCTTTTTCTTCATTAGAGCCGTAAGTATAACCTGCAAGTTCATCAATTTTAGAAATAATTGGCTGGAAAACTTCTGTAAGATAAACAGATGTTTTTCCCTGAAGAATACAGTTTGTTCTTTCAAGTCCCATTCCAGTATCAACATTCTGTTTTGGAAGAGGAACAAGTGTTTTTTCATCAACACGATTGTACTGCATGAAAACGTTATTCCAGATTTCCATCCAGTTTGCACTGTCAGTGCCTTTATTAGAACCTACAGGAGGCAAACCTTCGCCAACCCAGTAGAAAATTTCGGTATCAGGACCACAAGGACCAGTAGGACCTGCTGCCCACCAGTTATCAGAAGCAGGGAGATATGCAATTTTATCTTCCGGCATGCCATTGTCTTTCCAGATTTGAGCAGCTTCTTCATCGCGAGGTGCATTTTCATCACCGGCAAAAACAGTTACAGAAATCTTTCTTGGATCAAGTGCAAGCCAGTCTTTAGAAGTAAGGAATTCATAAGAAAAAGCAATTGAATCCTTCTTGAAATAGTCACCTAAAGACCAGTTTCCAAGCATTTCGAAACATGTAAGATGTGACGGATCACCTACTTCATCAATATCACCGGTGCGGATACATTTCTGATAATCTGTAAGGCGTGTACCGGCAGGATGTTTTTCACCAAGAAGATAAGGAACAAGCGGATGCATTCCCGCTGTTGTAAACAAAACTGAAGGGTCATTTTCAGGAATTAAAGACTGTCCTGAAATTACTGCATGATTTTTAGATTTAAAAAACTCAATATATTTTGAGCGAAGTTCATTAGCATTCATAGACTACTATTATATAAAAAAAAATGTTATATGTAAACGGTACGAAGCACGGCACGAAACATAACACAGCACAAAGCATACCGCACATTTTGAACGCACAAACAGCTAAAACAATGCAAACGTATTAAAAAATTAATTTCCTTTTGTAAAGGTATAAGTTCTGCTGTCCAATGCATAACAGGCTGTAGGCGTAATACTTACAGGAGTAAGAATAATTGTATCATAATCAGTAATTACCTTTTCGACAGTTTTACGCTTTACAGTTTCAGTTACAACTTTAGTTCCAAATTCAATCATACAATTTTCAAGGAAAATCGGTTCTTCACTTGCAGAACGGAACTGCATTACAAAATCAGGACCGATTTTTTCTGTTGAATAAACACCATTTTCTTTTTTGCCAGAATCATTTCGAACAAACTCATAAGTTAAATCAGAAAAAGTTATGGAACAATTTAAATCCGCAGAAGTCCATTTTTCAGCTTTCTTCAATTCAGCAAGCAATAATGCAAGTGCGTCGGCATCAGTTGTATCAGAAAAGGAACCTTCTATGCCCATTTTTTTATAGTTTCCATCCCACAGCGGTTTTTCTTTAATATCAAGATAAAGCTGATCATGAATCGTAACCCGAATTTCATCAACATTAACAAGCGAAATATCAAAACGACGATAAATATTCGAAATGTCAGAATTGATTGTCGTTAAATAAATACCGTTATGTCGAATTTTACTGTCTTCCCATTCATAAACTTCCTGAATATCGTCAAAAAGCTGAATAATTTCTTTGTTTTTATAATCAAAATAAAGATAACGGATTTTAGATTCAGAGTTGTCGGTTTTATACCAAAGCCCCGTAAGAAATTCTGCAAATGGTTCTACAGTACCATCCTGAATACGAGAAAGTTCTTTTTGTGCAAGAAGCCTTGCCGTAACTTTAATTTCCCGTGTAAGTTCATATTTTTGAATTGCAGGATTCCATTTATATTCCTGCTGAATCTGATTTGCAGAAGCGGTATCTTTTTTATCTGAACCTTCGGGAATATCAGACTTGTAAACCCATACCGAAAAACTTTCGCCTTTTGCAATAGAAAGTTCATAGGCTTCGGAACGTTCCGTCTGCTGAATAAAAATCGTTTCATCAGAAGAAAAATCTCCGATTGTAACAAGTTTGCTTTTTCCGTTCTCGCTAACGCACATGAAGATTTTTAATACATAATTGCCGGATTCTTCCGTTCCCTGATAAATAAGCTGTTTTGTATGATTTCCAAGAACATCCATGGAATAATAAAAGAATGTGCGTGCAGAAACAATTTTAGTTTCTATTGGTTCAAGACGTTCATAAGTTTTTGAATCTTTATCGAAAACAGCAGGAATTATCCACAAATATGGAGACCCTGCTTTTCTTACGACAATTACTTCATCATCATTTGTATCATTGTTAAAATCAAGCGTTAATGAATTTATAAGAGTTTCTGAAGGAAGCAAATCTATCATTGTTTCAAAGCTTTCTGTTTCAGAAGCCGATTCCAATTTTTCTGCTTCTCCTCCAGAATTTTTATTCGATTTAGGAGTTACGACCTTTGCCCTGGTCAAAACTGAATTTTTATTTACAACAAATTTATGTGAAAAATAAAAGACACCTGCAAGCAAAATAATAACAAGGGCAAACAAAGTTGCAACTGTTCGTGATCTCATAATACCTCTTCAACTGCCTGAGTAAAGAAAAATGAAATCCCCTCTTTTGGAAATTTTTTCTTTATGCCGGTCAATGCGTCTTTAATTTTCAATGCGTCTTCTTTTGACACATACGAAAACAAAGTAAAATTCAATTCCGGCCATGTAGAATCACCAAGTTTTTTTGAATGTATACCCCTACCCTGACAATCAGGAATTATCGTATATTCAATTCCGGGAATTACCTGTTCAAGCGTTTCGATTATATCATCTTGCACAGATTGATTCGATATTATTTCTGCTCTATATGTCATTTATTTTCTCCCAAAGAAGGCATTTCGTCGTTTTTTGCTACGGTTTTTACTTTGCGTACACGTTTTTTCATGACAATACTGTATAAAACCGGAATTACAAGCAGCGTTACAAACGTACTTGAAAGAAGGCCTCCAACAACTGCAAGAGCAATCGGCTGAACCATCATTGCCTGTCCGCCAGTCGCAAAACACATTGGAAGCATACCAAGAATTGTTGTAAGCGTTGTCATAAGAACAGGACGGAAACGGCTTTTTCCCGACTGATGGCACGCTTCTTTTAACGGAACGCCGCGACCTACAAGAAGGTTCGTATAATCAACAAGAATAATACCGTTATTTACGACAATACCAACAAGCATTATTACACCGACCATCGACATGATTGACAATGCCTGACCAATCATCTTGTAAAGGAAAACGACACCAATTACAAGGAACGGCATAGTCGCAAGGTTAATGAACGGAGCCTTCCAGCTTTCGTAAGTTGCAGCCATAACACCAAATACCAGTATTACTGCCATAGCAATGATTTTTAAATACAACGCCATCTGATTCATTGTATCTTTCCAGGAACCTTCAAAACTTACATTAACAGAATCGGGAATTACAAACGAACGGGAAATTTCATCTTTGATTAAATCTTCAACAACATTTGCGTTTTTATTTGTAAGGATTCCGGCCGTTACGTGAATAATTCTGCTCTGATTTTCGCGGCTTATTGAAACAGGTCCTAAGCCTTTTCTAAAACTTGCGAAATTCGAAACTGCAACCATGCCGTTGTTTCCTCGTACATAAATCTGATCCAGATCTTCAATTGTTTTTCTGTCTTCTGGTCTGTATACAACAACAACGCTGTAATCTTTTCCACCGTTTCTGTAAACGCCCGCTGTTGTTCCGTTAATTGCATAATTTATTTCGCGGGCAACCGTCGTAACATCAACACCAAACGTATAGGCTCGTTCCCTGTCAATTACAAGCTCAACTTGAGGAAGTCCCTTATCCATACTTATAGAAGGCTCTCCACAATCTTCCACGCGCTCTATTGCAGCAGAAATATTATCCGCAACATTCATTGCGGCAGTAATATCATCTGAACGGATTACAATATCAATATCAGAACCCATCATCTGTCCACGCCAGCCTGCATTAAAACTGAAAACTGCTCCAGGATATTCATCAAAATGAGCACGGAGTTTCTGCTGAATTACCTGTGCGCTGTCTATCTGATGTTCTGAATCAGGCAAGGTAATTTGAATAGAACCTCTATGTGATGAAGAATTTCTTCCGCCACGTCCAATTGTAGTAGTTACATTTGTAAATCCTTTTACTTCTTCATTAACATATTTTTCAAAAGCAAGCATTACTTCTTTAGTTTCTTCAAGCGGAGTACCAATTGCCATTGTAACGTTAAGGGTAACAGAACTGTCACGACCGCTAGGCATCATATTAATCTGCATTGTCGGAATCATATAGAATGCAAGTGCAAGAACACAAACCGCAATGACCAGTGTAACAAGCCTGTTATTCAAACAAAGCTTTAAAAGACGTGAATATAATTCAGTAAGAATGTCTATTATTTTCTGAAAGAACCAGTAAATTCCTTTTAAGACAGGATTTTCAAGAGGTTTTTCCGTTCTGTTTGTAAGAGGAAGAAATTTTCCCGCAAGAACAGGTACAAGAAAAATTGCAACCAGCAGCGAAGAAACAAGTGCAATTACAATTGTAAAGATAATTCCCTTAAACATCTGTCCCATCATTCCAAGGTCTTTTATAAAAAACAGGAACGGCACGAATACACAAATTGTCGTAAGGTTTCCTGATATAACTGACGTAAGCATTTCCTGCGAACCCAATATTGCGGCAACTTTAGGACGCGCACCTCGCTGCCGGTAAGAATAGATATTATCTATCATTACGATGGAAGCATCTACAACCATACCAAGACCAAGTATAAGCCCCGTAAGCGTCATCATATTAAGAGTGATGCCTAACATACTCATTGCAAAAAGCGTGATTATCATGGAAAGCGGAATTGAAATTGCAATAATAATAGTTGATTTTACACTCTGAAGGAAAACCCAAAGAATCATTACGGAAAGTAAAAGTCCCTGCAAAAGTGATTCTACAAGAATATTAATTGTTTCCCTGATTGATTCCGTATCATCTGAAATTATCTGAAGCGTTATATCAGAAGGAAGAGTTCCTTCCAGCTGCGACAATTTTTTATAAACGTTATTTGCTACAGTAACAGAGTTTGAACCCGACTGCTTTGTAATAGAAACATAAACACCTTTTTCACCATTGATGTACGATTCGGTGGAAGCCTCAGCAAATCCAATGTACGCTGTACCGATATCGCGAAGTTTTACACTGTAACCATTAACTTTTGAAATTACAGTATCATTAATTTCATCAATACTTGTAAACTCTCCAGTTGTACGCACAATATAATTTTTATGGCCTTCCTGAACCTTACCGCCGCCAAGTTCCAGATTCTGTTTTGAAAGTGCACTTACAACGGTCGGAATAGTGTATCCATAAGCAGCCAGTCTGTTTTGATCAAGTTCAACACGCACCTGAGCATTACGGCCGCCAGTAACATCGGCTTCAGCAACACCGTCTGCCTGTTCAAGAATATCGACAATCTGACTTTCAGCAATTGCCTTTATATCATCAACAGAACGGTTACCGCGAATAAGAATACGCATAATCGGTGAAGAATTCGAACCAAACCGCATGATTGTGGGCGAACTTGCAGCATCAGGCAGCGATCTTGTAACACGGTCAAGCTTATCGCGCACATCATTTATAACATTATCCATATTCGTGCCGTAATCAAATTCCAGCTGAACGGTTGAAGAACTTTCGGATGATGTTGATGTCATGCCTTTTAGACCGCTAAGGCTTACTACAGCACTTTCTATCGGTTTTGTAATTGTATTTTCTATTGATTCCGGTCCCGCATTCTGATACGTGGTCATAATCATAAGATACGGATTTTCTGTTTCAGGAAAAAGTGCAATGGCAATCTTGCTGAATGTAAAAATACCAAGCAATCCTAAAAGTGTAAAAATAATAAGAATCAGGATCGGATGATCCATTGTTTTGCGGCTGAGACTCATTCAGATTTTCCTCCGCGAGAAGCTTTTCCGTCGCCTTCAGCAGCTTTCTGTGCCGCTGCCTTATCAACATCTTTAATTTTTCCACCGTCGGTTAATGTAAGCATACCTTCAACAACAACAGATTCACCAAGTTCAACACCAGTCAAAATCTGATAATAGCCGTCTACGTTTTTACCAAGTGTAACCTGACGTTTAGAAACAGTTTCACCATCAGGATTAACGACATACAGATAATATTTATCGTTATTGTTTACGATTGCATCCTGCTGAACTGCAATATGATTTTTATAATCAACAGTAAAGAGCTTTATCTTTGCAAACATTCCGGCATTTATACGCGAATCATTTGTATCAAAATGAAGGATAATCTCTTTTGTTCTGCTTGAAGAATCAAGAACAGGAGATATTCTTACAACCGTTGCAGGAAAAACAGCATCAGGGTAAGCTTCAAGAACGACGTTAGCTTTTAACCCAAGTTTTAAATCACCTACATAACGTTCAGGAACTTTTGCCGTAATCTGAAGATTTTCTATATCACCGATTTTTGCAATAACAGAACCAGTTGTAACTTTTGAACCAACCCTTATTGAAGAAGAAAGAATGCTTCCAGAAATTGGAGCAATTACAGGAGATTTTGCATAATAATTTCCAGGTTCACTTGGATCAATATATGCAATAACCTGCCCTGCCTTTATTGGTGAACCAAGAGAAACATCAACCTGAACAACCCGTCCACCAATAGAAGGAAAAACTTCGATTGCAGTCTGAGTCTCTACATCACCGTTCGTATTTACATAATCATGCAGCGTAACATTTTGCGCAGTTATCGTCCTTACCGAAGTTATTGTTGCACTTGCACCGCCTTTCCAGCCGCCCCAGCCGCCTTTTCCCATAATTCCAGCAGAGCTTGTCTTTTTTATAAAATACATTCCAGCTGCAGTAAGAGCCAGAATCACAATAATTGTAATTACCGAAGTGATAATTTTTTTTACATTCATTTTTTATTTCTCCTGATTTAAATCTTTTAAACTGCCGAACGGAAGACCAAGAAGGCTTTCCAGTTCAAGAACCCTGCTGATTATTGTATAACGCTGATTCTGCAAATCATTTTTTGCCGATGCAAGTTTATCCGCAGCATTCTGTAAATCAGACAATGATTTTGCACCGACATTGTAAGAATCTTTTGTCATGTTATATGTCTTTTCCATAAGGTTTACATTGCGTTCATAAGAGGCAAGCTGAGAATTAGCCTGACTTATTTCGTTGTAGGCATTACGGATTTTTATTGCTGAATTTGTTTTTTCATTTTGCAAATCAAGTTCAAGTTTATCTATTTCCGATTTCTGTTTTTCTATATTCTGCGCACTGCTTGACCATGCCATATAACCGTCAAGAGGAATACGAACTCCCAGCGATGCAGAAAGTTTCACATTTGGATCTGAACCTTTTGCAAAAGCACCGCCGAAATTTGCAGTTCCTGATGCAGTTACGGTAGGCCCGTATGCTGAATATTTTGTTGCCGTAAGCGAATTTTTTGCAGTTTCTATTTTCTGATAGATTGTTTTTACACCTGGCAGTTCATCAAGATTATAATTAAGAACCTGTTCCGGGGCCGACATTTCAACAGCATCTTCAAGTTTTCCAACAAGAACGATTTCATCATTAAGATTAAGACCGAGTATCTGCTTAAAACTTGCCAGAGAATTTTCATAGGAGTTTTTAAGAGATTCAATTACAGGCTTCTGACTTTCATAGCTGTACTGAGATTGAAGCAAATCAAGTTCTGATTTCTGACCTATATTATATTTTATTTTTGTTGATTCATAAGTCTGGCGGGCTGTTTCCATTGCATTTTCTTTTAAGGCGATGTTTTCTTTTGTATAAATAAGTTTGTAGAATGCCTGACGCACGCTAAGTTCTATTGAGCGCACCGTTGTTTCAAAAGATGCAGTTCCAGATTCAAGATTAAGTTCAGCTGCCCGCATCGTCGTAAACAACGCAGGAGAAAAATTCAAACTTACAGAACCTGTCGCCGAATATGAACCCGACGGATCAGAAAGCGGAACTACACTTCCATTCGTACCGACATTTCCGTTCAAACTAAAAGACGGGCTTACAGAATTCCATGAATACTTATTTGCCCTTTCAAGAAGAGCCAAATCCATTCTGCCTTTCTTAAGACTGACATTATTCTCAAGAGCAAGGCTCACCGCATCTTCAACCGACAGCGAAAATCGTTGTCCACCATCCTCGCTTTCAATAACTCCACCGTTTTCCGATGAATCTTTTGTTTGTGCAGCAAGATTTCCACATAGAAACATACCAGCTGCAATCACACACAATAACTTTTTCATCTTTCTTACCTGTTAATTTTATTATCAGTCATAATTTTCAAATATTCCACTTAGAATTTTTTAAAAATCTATTAGGAATCTTTAATCTTTTCAATTAATCATATATTTTATATGTAGATTCAAAAAATCATGGTTAACACTTATATAACCAATTGATTTTTCGGAGGATACAACATGCAGGACGACAAAACTCAAGAAACGAACCAAAACAGCAATGCATTCCCTTCCCCAGATGAACTGCTCAAACAGTTTTTTATGAAACACGATTTGTATACGGAACAGGAAAAAGACCGCATACAGCAGGCATGGAATCTTCTTACCGAAAAAACGCATGATATAAAACGCAGCTGCGGTAAACCATATTATCTTCATCCAATGCGGGTTGCCAATATTCTTGCCGACAACAAACTTGATGCAGACACAATAATTGCAGGTATTCTCCACCCAATTCACAAATTTGGAATTACACCGGAACAGATTTTAGTACAATTTGGCGAAAACGTTTCCAAAATCCTCATTACAACCAACAAAATAATTGAACTTCCAATGAATTCGCGCACACTGCACCAGTCAGATGCAATCAGAAAAATGCTTTTTGCAATGTGTGATGATGCGCGCGTTATTCTTCTTACACTTTCAGACCGTCTTGACAGAATAAGAAACATCGAAGGTCTTGAACCGGAAAAACAGCGTGCACTTGCAGAAGCTGTAATTGAGATATGGGCACCTCTTGCAGACCGACTTGGTATGCAGAAAGAAAAGAACGAACTTGAAGATTTAAGCCTTAAATACACAAATCCCGCTGTTTTTAAACAGATTCAAGACATCGTATCGCAATCGCAGGATGAACGCGCCTCTTATCTTGAACGCGCAGTAAATGCAATCTATAAATCATCGGAAAAAGCAGGCATTCACGTTTCCATTACAAGCCGTGCAAAACATTACTATTCGATTTATCAGAAAATGCGCAAACGCAACAAAGAAGCTTCCGAGCTTTATGATTTGTTTGCATTAAGAATTTTATGCAATACGCCCGCTGAATGTTATACGCTTATAGGAATTGTACACGGACTTTGGAAACCGATGGACGGCCGCTTTAAAGATTACATTGCGATGCCAAAATCAAACGGTTATCAGTCACTGCATACAACCGTAATCTGCGAAGGAAAACCTCTTGAAATTCAGACCCGTACATACGAAATGCACAACCTTGCAGAACACGGAATTGCCTCACACTGGCTTTACAAAAAAGGAACAAACCGCGACCTTGTAGAAGCAGAAAAACTTGATATTTTTAATAAATTGCAGCAGCTGCGCCAGACAGACCTTACAGACGAAAGCACATTTAATACTCTCAAAAACGAACTTTTAGGCGACCAGATTTACGTCTTTACACCAAAAGGCGACGTTCGTAAATTACCGTCAGGGGCAACCGCAATCGATTTTGCCTATGCGATCCATTCAGCAATCGGCGAAAAAATAATTGCCGCAAAAGCCGACGGGAAAATAATTCCATTAAGTAAACCGCTGCAAAACACACAGATTATCGAAATAATTACAAATCCTCAGGCTCACCCGACACAGGCACAGCTCAAGCTTGTAAAAACGACAAAGGCACACCAGAAAATTCATTCGTGGCTTACGGCAAACGACCCGACATTCAGCGAACATCTTACAGAAAAAGCAGTTGCCGAATTACAGGCACAGTCGCAGCCCCCGGAAAAACATACTACAAAACGCCGTCCAAAAGCAGGCGCACATCCGGAAATTGCAACAGCCATAAAAAAAGATGTCCTGATACAGGGCGACAAAAACGTGCTTCATTCAATAGCACAGTGCTGTCATCCGCAATACCCGGACATCATTGTTGGATATGTTACCCGCTCAAAAGGGGTAACTATTCATCGTGCAGACTGCCTGATTTACCAGCGCATTCCGAACAAAGAAAATAAAACTGTCGAAGTCAGCTGGGACAATTAAATACAGTCCATTCTCGGAACGTCAGCAGTATAATCTACGCCTTCGATATCAAAACCGTTTGTTGCGTAGAAATCATGCTTGTAACCGTCCAAGTCGCAAACCTCTGTAATATTGCTGTCGTTAACGCTTGCCATAAGTTTATCAACTTCAGCCTGAACGTCTGCCTGCATTTCCCAGTCATCCATACGGATTCTGTTTTCCTCATCAACAGGCACTTTTGCAGCAGATGCGTTTTCGCCAGTATAAAGGCGTTCTGCAAAAAGACGCTCCATCTGTTCAATACAACCTTCGTGAGTTCCCTTTGCCTTCATAACTTTGAACAAAATAGAAAGATACAAAGAAATAATAGGAATAACTGCAGAAGAACGTGTTACAAGACCTTTATTTACAGAAACAAAAGCACCACCATTCAATTCCTTAGAAAGTTTTTCGTTAAGCGCATGAGCAGTTGCTTCAAGATGCTTTTTAGCCTGACCGATTGTACCGTCGCGGTAGATTGCATGACTCAATTCAGGACCAATATAAGAATAAGCAACAGTGCGGCATCCTTCAGCAAGCACGCCTGCGCTAGAAAGCTGGTCAATCCAAAGCTGCCAGTCTTCACCGCCCATTACTTTTACAGTATTAGCAATTTCTTCTTCAGTTGCAGGTTCTGCAGCAGAAGATTTTAGTGTGTTTGTAAGAATATCAATTCCGTTTCCAGCATAAGTCTTTCCAATCGGTTTGATTACAGACTTATAAAGAATATGAGCACCAGATTCGCTGTTCGGATCAACTTTATCAGGATCAGAACGAACAGGAGAAGCAAGAGAATATACGATAAGGTCAAATTTCTTGCCGGCTTTCTTTGCCTCTTCAATAATCATTTTTCGTGTTTCGTGTGAGTATGCATCGGCACTGAAAGTTTCGGTAAAAAGACCTTCTGCCTTTGCTGCCCTGTCAAATGCAAGATTGTTATACCAGCCTGGAGTTCCACCTTTTGTTTCAGTTCCTGCTTTTTCAAAAGAAACACCAATTGTATCAGCACCATATTCAAAAGCAGCAGAAATTCTGGAAGCAAGACCATATCCTGTTGAACAGCCAAGAACAAGTACAAATTTAGGACCGTTTCCGCCCTCTTTCAATGATTTTGTACCACGTGCGGCTTTCTTTGCCTTTACATAAGCAATCTGATTCTCTACTTCCTTTGCACATCCAATCGGGTGAGCGTTCAGGCACATATTAGACCTGACCATCGGCTTAATAATCATAATTTACTCCTTTTGGGCGCATCCCTCGCTTCGCTCGGGCCGGGCTTTCCGTGGTTCCGCTTCCGCTCCATTCGACGCAGAATCTGCTTACGAACGGCTTCGCCGCCACTACAATCCCTTGCGCAATTTATTACCGTTAAATTCTTTTTATAATTACACAACCGTTGTGTCCGCCAAAACCAAGCGAACAGCTTGCAGTTGCATTTACATCAAAACTAATACCCTTATTCGGAACATAATCCAAATCACAACCGTGTTCCAAATCAGGATTATCAAGATTAATTGTCGGCGGAATGAATTTATCCTGAATTGCCTTTACGCAGAAAACTGCTTCAATAGCACCGGCAGCGCCAACAAGATGTCCCGTTTCACTCTTTGTAGAAGAAATTTTAAGATTTTTTGCATGTTCGCCAAAAACAGTTTTAAGCATTGCAGTTTCAGCAGAATCATTTGCAACGGTAGAAGTTCCGTGTGCATTGTAATATTGAATTTCTTCAGTTTTCATACAGGCATCTTCAAACGCACGCTGCATTGCAAGAACGCCGCCTCTTCCATCCGGATACGGTGCAGTAATATGATATGCATCGCTTGAAGAACCATAACCTGCAACTTCAGCATAAATCTTAGCCCCGCGTTTTACAGCGTGTTCATAATCTTCAAGAACAAGTACTGCCGCGCCTTCAGCCATAACAAAACCGCTTCTATCCTTATCAAAAGGACGGCTTGCTTTTTCAGGATTATCATTAAATTTATTTGTAAGTGCCGACAATGCCTGATAACAGCCGATATTAAAACCTGTGATATTTGCATCAGTACCGCCCGCAAGACATACATCTACACGGCCAGAACGAATCATATCAAGTCCAAGACCAATTGCATCCGTACCAGAAGCACACGCAGTACTTACAGTATAAGCAGGTCCCTGAATCTGATAATAAATTGCAACATTAGCGGCAGCTTCATTATTCAAAACCATTGGAGCCGTTAAAGGAGGAATTCTATCAACTCCGCCTTCTGGCGAAAAATATTTATCATAAGAAACTTCAAGCGTATCAGAAAGACCGATTCCAACTCCTGCTGCAATGCCTGCCTTTTCAGCTGCAAGACTTTCTTTTGTAAAGCCTGAATCAGTTACGGCTTCAATAGTTGCACCAAGAAGAAATTTTGCAAAACGACTCATTTTGCGGGCAAGTTTGTGATCAACTCCGTATGAATCAAGATTAAAATCTTTAACTTCACCTGCAATCTTAACCAAATGACGTGATGAATCAAACAAAGTTATTTTGCCAATTCCGCTTTTTCCATTCTTTACCGATTCCCACGAATCAGCAACATTATTTCCAACAGGAGAAACACAACCTAATCCTGTTACAACGACTCTTCTTTGCGTCATCAAAAAAAAACTCCAAAAATAGAAATTACTTTCAGTATATCACAAAATGAACTTATTTGAATATCCTGCACTATTCCGACAGAACAATTTTAAGCGTTACGTTCTTTTTATTACGCCTTACGACTACATTAACTGTATCACCAGGCTTTTTGCTTTCCAATGCAGAATAATAATCTGCAAGCGAAGTAATATTTATATCATCAAT
Source organism: uncultured Treponema sp. (assembly GCA_946628495.1). Lineage (GTDB taxonomy): Bacteria > Spirochaetota > Spirochaetia > Treponematales > Treponemataceae > Treponema_D. The sequence goes on from CAMOWQ010000012.1 coordinate 18,929, forward strand.
CTTTATTATTACATCACCACCAAGATATATAATACTGTTTCTAGAACCGTAATATGCAGCTTCCGTTCCGCCAAGCAATCCAGCTTTTTCTGCATTACCGTTACGTTCAACCTGCGAAACGAGCATTCCCGAAGCTATATCAAGACCTGCATATTGCGCGATACGCCTGTTCAACTGAATAAGCTTTGCATCAATACTACCGCGCTGCACCTTGCCATATTTCAACAGATCATTTACAACACGCACGGCTGTCGAAGAAGGAACCGCAAAGCCAACGCCTGAAGAACTTCCCGAACTAGACATAATCATTGTATTAATGCCAATCATATGCCCGTTCGTGTCCAAAAGCGGACCGCCGGAATTTCCAGGATTGATTGCAGTGTCAGTTTGAATCATATTCCTAATAATACGGTTGTTCGAATTCTGAATAGGACGTCCCAATCCCGAAACAATACCCGTGGTCATTGTTCTTTCCATACCAAACGGATTACCTATTGCAATTACTTTCTGACCAACCTTAAGTTTTTCTGAATTTCCAAATGCAATTGTTTTTAGTTCAACATCCTGAGGTGGAGTAAATTTTATAACTGCAAGATCACTGTCCAAATCTTCGCCAATTATTTCGGCCTCATACTGAGTTCCATCAGAAAGCGAAACATATATTTTAGAAGCCCCCTGAATTACATGCACATTCGTAAGAATATAACCACGTTTATCTATTATCGAACCGCTGCCACTGCCACCGTCCTGAACATACGGTTCAAGAAACCAGTCATAGGCAGTAACCTTTGTATTAATATTTACTACAGCTTCGTTACAAGCTTCATACACCGAAATATTCTGCACTTCATCCTGAGTATACATACCGTTTGCAACAGGAATTACTTTTGCAGAATTAGTCTGATTAAGCATTGAAACTTTTATTTCATCATTACCAGATACTGTATTTTTATCAAAAGAATTCTCAGAAACCTGACTTTCGTTCTGAAGATATAAATCATCCGCTTCAAAACCGTTTTTTCCAGCAGATTTTTCAACAGAATCCAATGTGCCTGCTTTTCCAGTTGTTTCAGAAGCCTCCGTCCTTACAGCAACTCCGTCCGCACTATTCTGAACAGCAGAAGCTTTTTTATAAATTTTTAAAACTATAACCGACGTAACAGCAGCTGCAATCACAGCACCAAAAACACATCGTCGAACCATTTGTCCACGTGAATACAATTTCATGCAAACTAATCTAATAAAATACGTTAAGAAATACAAGCAGTTAAAACAGAGCAAACGCATTATAAATACAGACATACACAAAAAATCGCTGCCAGTCAAAAAACAGATTTTCAAAATCGAGCGAATATTCGCTCTACATGCTTGAGTGCCCTGAAACTATTGAAGTTTGCCGCAAAAGCGGCAGCACTCAAGAATGTTTTTGAAAAATGTTTCTCTCCCTCACACTATTTTTTTTAGTATTTATAAAACTAATTTATGTTCGCGGAAACTAAAATATTTGTCATATCCTATAATTATATGATCCAGAATCGGAATACCCATAACTTCAGCAGCGCTTAGCATATGTCTTGTCGTTTCAATATCATGCTCACTTGGTTCCACATTTCCAGACGGATGGTTATGACATACTATCAGTGCTGACGCATTTTCCTTAACCGCAACATAAAACACTTCACGCGGGTGCACCAGAGTCTGATCCAGTGTACCGACAGAAATCACATGAATCTGAATTATTTCATGTCCGCCGTTTAAAGTAACTGCAAGAAAATGCTCTTTATTGGCAATAGAATAATTTCTTACAAAAGGTATTAAATCACACGGTTTTTGAATAACTGCCTTCAAATGAGAACTCCGTCTTTTTCCCAGTTCCAGAGCTGCAATTACAGTAAGTGCCTTCTTTTTTCCAATACCCTTTATAGAAATCAGTTTTTCCAAAAGTTCATCTTGATTAGTACTGTCCAGCGTTTCCTTTATTTTCCTTGCCATAACATCAACAGACATTTGTTTGGTTCCGGAACCGAGAATCAGCATTATAAGCTCTTCATCAACAGGATACGAAATTCCATATCGGATTGTACGTTCCCTAATATCAAATTTTTCAACTTCAAATTCCATACCTTAATATGGCAAAAAATTTTAAATTTCTGACACTTTTTCTTTAATTTTTTTTAATAATCCCAAAAAAATTCTGTTATAAATGTTCCTATCGCAATAACGTACGGTTTTATAATTATAAAAATGAGGTTTTAGTATGTATAAAAAATCAGGATTTTCAATTCTGCTTGTAAGTTTTTTTGCAGCCACGCTTTCAGCTATTGAACTTGTGCCTACTGATGAACTTCTTGCGGCTTATCTGGAACGAGACAGCGAACTTCAATCTGCTGCGATTGAGTACGAAAAAGCATTGCTTTCTTATCAAAATGCACAAATTGATAATGGATTTGACATCGCTATTTCTACAGGAAAAATGATTCTTAAGAAAAAAGCCGAAGGAACCGCCTTTACCGTAACCCTGTTATCGTAAATATGAAAATGTCATTATCGGGCATGCCCCGATATATTGGGCTTGACCCGGTAATCAAAAAATCAGGTGAATTTTTATGAAAAACGTAGTTGAACTTTCTAATGTAGTAAAAACATATATTATGGACGAAAATCAGGTTCAGGCATTACGCGGTGTAAGTTTTGCAATAGAGCAGGGCGAATTTCTTTCTATAATGGGACCATCTGGTTCTGGAAAATCTACCTGTATGAATATGATTGGATGTCTTGACCGTCCCACTTCCGGAATTGTAAGAATAAATGGAAAAGAAACTGCAAAAATGAGCGAAAAAGAACTTGCAGTTTTACGGAATCAAACTGTAGGATTCGTGTTCCAGCAGTATCATCTTATACCGGCAATGAATGTTGTTGAAAATGTAATGCTTCCTTTAAAGTACCAGCGGGTGGAAAAATCGCTTCGTTACGAAAAAGCCTGTGCCGCTTTGGAAGCAGTTGGACTTGCAGAACGAATGAATCACCGTCCGCATGAACTTTCGGGTGGACAAAAACAGCGCGTTGCAATTGCTAGAGCCATGGTAACTTCGCCAAAAATCTTACTTGCCGATGAACCGACTGGTGCTTTGGATACAAAAACCGGAGCACAGGTAATGGAAATGTTCCGCAAAATCAATTCAGAGCAGGGAACAACAATCATCATCGTAACTCATGACCCTGGAATCGGTGCTTCAACAAAACGCTGCATCAGGATTCTGGACGGACAAATTGTAGACGGGCAAACTGCAACAACCGGCACGGAATCAATTTCAAATGCGAACGTTACAACAACCGGCGCGGAGGCTGTACCGACGTCACAAGGAGACAAATAATGTGGGAAGACTTTTTAAACGCACTTAATAATTTTCGCCGCAACAAAACCCGAACATTTTTGTCGCTTCTTGGTGTAATAATCGGTGTCGCTTCAGTAATCGTAATTACAAGTATGGGCAGCAGTTCTACAAAACAGGTAGAAAATACTTTTGGAACCGCCGGCCTTGATGTTGTAAGCATTAGCGCAGGTTTTCGTCGTCGCCGCCGGGAATCAGTTGGCCTTGTTTTTGATGAATCATTCCGCGAAAAACTTTTTGATAACATCGAAGATATAAAAAAAATCTGGTACAAAAATAATCTTAGTGCAACCCTAACTTACGGCGAAACTTCATCTACAAGCAGCTGTACCGCAGTAGAAACCGGCTATCTTGAAATGTACAACATGGAACTCGAAAAAGGCAGTTTTTTTGATGTTACCGACAACGAAGAAGGAACTCAAAAAATCATCCTTAGTCACGACACTGCAGAAACGTTCTTCCCGGATGGTGATGCAATCGGTAAAAAAATCATGCTTGTTGCAAGTAAAGTTACGTTCAGCTTTGAAGTAATAGGCGTTTTAAAAGAACAGACAACTGGAATGGAAAATGGAGCCGCCTATATTCCGCGCGGATTCTACGCAAAAAAAATCAAACCGAATCCCCAAGCCGAAACAATTATGGTTCAGGCAACCAGTCCCGAAAAGGCCGTTGCTCTTGTCGATGTTATAACCCAATATTGTACCGAACTTACAGGCACCGAATATTCTGTAAACGTAACATCAATGCAGTCAATGCTTAATCAGATGAGTCAGATTACAAGTACAATGAGCATAATGTTAGCGGCAATCGCAGCAATTTCTCTTTTGGTCGGCGGCATCGGAATTATGAACATTATGATTGTAACTGTAACCGAACGTAAACAGGAAATTGGAATCCGTAAGGCATTGGGTGCTTCTCCGGCAGATATCCGTCAGCAATTTCTGGTTGAATCGGCAAGCATTACTCTCATCGGCGGTGTTTTAGGCATTATTTTTGGAGTAGTAATTTCTCTGGCGGTAGAATACGTTCAAAAACAATCATACATCGTAAACTGGAAAGCATGTGGAATCGCGTTTGCATTCTCTGTTTTTGTAGGAATCTTTTTTGGATTGAACCCGGCAAGCAGGGCAGCAAAACTAGACCCTGTAATTGCACTCGCAGGAGAATAAAAATCCAGCAAAAAACTGATTCTGCTCCGCACATTTTATAATTCTGGCGCAAACCCCAACACCAACTCGCCTTCCGCGGTTCGCTAACGCTCATCCATCACAATCAGTTTCCGTTCAATAAAATGCACGAAAACTGATTGTGATGGACTAAAGCCGCTCCACGCTCGGGCGGCAGGTAAACACCTTATAAAAACCGATTTCCGCGACAGGAATATCTTTTCTTGCCGAAATCCTGAAAATCGGTATATAATATTTTAATTATCAAACGCAGAAAACATAATCTGCATATTACATTATTAATTTGGAGAACATAATGAACAATTTTATTTTTTTAGGACCACCGGGAGCTGGTAAAGGTTCACTTGCAGTAAAAGTTGCAGAAGACTACAAAATTCCACATATCTCAACAGGAGATATTTTCCGTGCAAACATCAAGGCACAGACTCCACTCGGAGTAAAAGTAAAGGCTATCATCGATTCAGGTTCACTTGTAAGCGATGAACTTACATTCGAACTTGTAAAAGACCGCCTTGCTCAGGATGACTGCAAAAACGGATATATTCTCGACGGTTTCCCACGCACAATTCCTCAGGCAGAAATGCTCGACAAACTTGGAGTAGAAGTAAAAGTTGTAAACTTCTGCATTCAGGACGAAATCGTAATCAAAAGACTTTCTACAAGACGTGTATGTAAAGCCTGCGGTGCAAACTTCAACGTACTCACTCTTCCACCAAAAGTAGAAGGCGTTTGCGACAAATGCGGCGGCGAACTCTATCAGCGCGATGACGACAAACAGGAATCTATCCTTCACAGAATGGACGTTTACCGCGAACAGACAGAACCTCTCATCAATTTCTACAAGGCAAAGGGAACAATCACAGACCTCGACGCATCTATAGAAACTGATATCCTTCTTGGAAAATTCAAAGAAATTTTCAAATAATAAGATTTTTCAATAAATCAAACTAAAACATACGGCGGTAACCTTCTGGTAACCGCCTTTTTTTTCTAAAAAAATCATTATGTTTCCACGAGTCCTTCACAGACAACATACATACTTATCCAAAATACGTTAAACGGCAGAAAAAACGCCTCCCATTCGTTTTTATACAATATTTGGAAATTTTCAAGACTCGAAATTCAGGCTATTTAATAAAAACTGATTTTCCTCCAAAAAATCTGTAAAAACTAGAACCTTAGAACCGTTTTCTATATAATTTAATTGTGAATATTTTTGAACAGATTGAACAGAACTTAACATCGAATAAAAGTTTTTTGGGACAAATCAGCCTTGATGAACCGATGGCTCAAAAAACAACATTTAAAATTGGTGGAATTGCAAAACTATATATATGCCCTCAGAATTATTATTCATTTCAACTTGCACTGGAAGAAATTCTTCGTTCAAAACAGAAATTTTTCATTCTTGGCGGCGGAAGCAATATTGTTTTTACAGACGGCATTTACGACGGCATAATTCTTTCTACAAAACTTTTTTCAGACATTCAGGATTTTCCACCTCAAGATTTTTCTCCTGATTTTGGTAAAATTCAAATACAAAAAAATCAGGTTCTCGTAACATGCTTTGCGGGAACTCCCGTCTCTGCCCTTGTAAATTACTGCACAGAACACAATTATTCAGGCATGGAACAGTTTGCAGGTCTTCCCGGCAGTGTTGGCGGTGCACTTTATATGAATGCACGCTGCTTTGATAAATCGATTTCCGACATTCTTTTTGCTACCTGTCACGTTCAAATTAAAGATGGCAAAATGCTTCAGTTTAGTAAACTCATGCATCAGGAAGAATGGGATTATAAAAAATCACCTTTTCAAGACGGATTAAATTTCATAACCTCTGCAACATTCCTTTTTACAAGAAAACCGAACAGTTATCATACACAGATTGAAGTTGACTGCAAAAAATACATTCAGGAACGAATTCAAAAAGGCCATTTTATATATCCAAGCGCCGGTTCTGTATTCAAAAACAACCATGAATTTGGAAAACCTTCAGGAAAAATTATCGACGAAGCTGGATTAAAGGGACTCCAGATTGGCGGAGCAGCTGTTCCAGATTTTCACGGTAACTTCATCGTAAACAAAAATCATGCCACTTCTGAAGATGTAAAATCACTTGTTCAACAAATTCAGCAAAAAGTTCAACAAAAATTTGGTTTTTTACTTCAACCTGAAATAATTTTTGTCGATTAAATATATAGAATTTCTGTCAAATTCTTAAATTGGCAATGCAGTTAGCTAGTTTCTAGAAAACTTGACAAAGAAGTTTAGTAATTTTAAAATTAAAAATATAGGTTATAGGACAGTTAAATGTTACAGTTATCTATTATTAACTTCACTAAAAACTCATATCTCGTTGTAGAAGGAAAATCAGACAGCGACCATTTCTATATTATTCAGAAAGGCGACGTACAGTGTTACAAAGGCTCTGGCAGTGGAATTACGCCCGTTAAGTATGGTCCGGGAGACTTCGTAGGCGTAGTACCATGCATGTCCGGTCATCCTCAAATTGAAACTGCAATTGCAATTACAGACGTAACAGCTATTTCTGTCCGAAAAGACCAGTACCCAGAATTAATCAGGAACAATACACCTGTAGCTTTAAAAATCATCAGAACCTTTGCAAACCGAATGCGTGTTATGAACGAAATGCTTACAAAAGCAACGCTTAACAACGTAACCTCCGACACTTCTGATCAGATTTTTAACGTTGCTGTTTATTATGATAAAGTATATAAATTTAACATTGCAATTTATGCATACTATCAGTATTTAAAAACAAAACCGACAGGACCAAATGCAGAACTTGCAAAAAAACGCTTCGTTGAATTAAAACCAAAAACAGAAGACGTTCTTTTTGAACCAACACAGGATATGGTTCGTAAATATCCAAAAGATACAATGATTTTCTCCGAAGCACAAAGCGGAAATGATATGTATATCATTCAGGGCGGTCAGGTGGCCATTACAAAAGTTGTAAAAGGCAACGAAGTTACCCTTGCAGTTCTAAAACAAGGCGATATGTTCGGAGAAATGGCACTTCTTGAAAACAAACCGCGTTCTGCAAATGCAATCGCATACACAAACTGTACTCTTATGGTAGTAAACATGAAGAACTTTAATCAGATGGTAACAACACAGCCACAGATGATTTCAAAACTTACTACCACATTTGCCGACAGGCTTTGGTCAATGTACAGGCAGCTTGACAATGCAATAATTCAGGATCCTGTAAACAAGATGCTCGATATGCTTTCACTTCAAATTGAAAAACAGCACAATCTTATGGACAAGCTTCAATATCAGACAGATTTTACACCTCTTGAACTTGCAAATATGTGTACTCTTCCAAAACAGATACAGTCACAGACAATCGATACATTCATTCATGATTCACACATACGCATAAATGAAGGAAAGATTTTTATTAAAGATGTCCGTGAACTTGCAAAACAAGCGGCATTCATCAGAAGTAAAATTCCAACAAAAAAATAATAATCAAATCCAACATAAAACATGCAGTTTCAATACCGCATGTTTTTTTATTCTAAACATTTTTTCTTTTTGTCCGATAAACATAGCATGAAAAGGTTCTCAATTTTTTTCATTCTGTTATTCTTAACAACAAATATTTTTTCTCAAAAAGCTTTACCAACAGGATACAAAAATATCTTTCTGGGCATGTCATTACAACAGACAAAAGACGAACTTATTAAAAATCACGATTTTGGGTATAAAGGCGACCGAGACGTTTCTTTAATTCCCGGAACAAATCAGACGCTTATCGAAACCGACACATTAAAACATGGAACTTCACCTTTCTTAAAAAGATGCTGGTTTCAATTTTCAGATGACAAACTTTTTACAATCATCATAAACCTTAATTCAGAAAAAATTGATTACTATAGCATTTTCATGAAATTAAAAGAAAAATATGGAGAACCTAAAGACGTTACCCCGCAAAGAATTTTATGGAAAGACGAAAATACAACATTATCACTTGAAAAGCCTTTATCCTTAAAATATATGGATAACAAAACATACGACGAACTTCAAAAAAGCAGTGACATTCAGCTTTCTGCAAAAGAAACTACACAAAAAATGTTCCTGGAGGAATTATGAAAAAAATCTTTGCATTAACATTAATTTCAAATTTATTATGCTTCACCGTTTTTTCAAAATCACTTCCCAAAAAGATTCTTACACTTACAAATTCTGAACAAAAAAGTATTCAGATAAATGCAGAAATTGCAGATGATGAGAAAGAACGGGAACATGGTTACATGTTTAGAAAAAAAATTCCAGAAGGAACAGGAATGCTTTTCATATTTGAACAGGATCAGATTCTATCCTTCTGGATGAAAAATACACCACATCCTTTATCAATTGCATACATAGACTCAAAAGGAAGAATCCGTAACATTTTTGACATGACACCATACAGTCTGTCGCCAATTGTAAGTTCATATTCTGTACGCTACGCTCTTGAAGTGCCACAGGGCTGGTTCAAAAAACAGAACATACAAATTGGCGATCAACTAGAATTAGATTTTATAAACTAACTGCAAACTATACAAAAAGCATTAAAGACTTTCCAGTTTTAAAAGTTCTGCAGAAGCAATTCTGTCATCAGGATCAAATTCAAGCACTGTAGTAAAATAATTACGTGCAGCAGCAATATCATTCTGCGCAAGGGCAAGATACCCAAGATTTGAAATAATCTTTGTACTGTCAGGTTCAATTGCAAGTGCATTATCAAGGCATTTTTTTGCATTTATAAAATCATTTTCTTTTACATAGCACAAAGAAAGTTCATTATATGTATCCGAATTTTCATTACCGCCATTTTTAAGAGCTTCTGAAAATGCCATTTTTGCTTCTTCATATTTTTCAATACGTCTTAATCCCCAACCAAGCATAAACCATGCATTCCAAACCTTAGGATTGTGTTCAAGGAAAATACGAATCTGTTCCAAACCTTTTTCTTCTTCACCAGAAGAAATAAGATCATAAGCAGCTTTGAACCTATTATCGTCCATATTATTATTAGTTATTTTATCAACGATTTCTTGAGCACGTTCTTTTTTATAAATACCATTTTCACCCATATCTTCATCTTTTTCTTCACATGTAAGAGCAAGATAAGTTTCAAAGGCATCTTTAGCTTCGTGATATTTATACTGTTTCATAAAAAAGAAACCTGCATTAAAAAAAGCATCTGCCAAAGGAGGTTCAGCTTCCATTGCCTGCCGGTAATATTCAAAAGCATCATTATCGTACGCATCAGCATCTTCTATAAGACCTGACTGTCTGTAAGAAGAACCTCTCTGATCCAGAAACAAGGCCATATTAAGAATAACAGCTGCATCATCAGGATCCAAACCTAATAAAGCAAGAAAAATTTCTTCTGCAAGCTCAAAATCTTCATTTTTAGTTTTTAATATCGCAGCTTCACACAATTCTTTTTTAATATCAGGTCTTGCACGTTTTATAATGCTACGATAATAATCAAGATTTTTATTTTTCTTATCATAGGCAAGAATTGTAAGAATGCCTGCAAAAACCTGTTCTGCTGTAATTTCTTCAGGATTAAACTGTCCTGGAGCATCTTTATCTTTTTGCTGTACCGGGATTTCAATTGTAGGATCAATTTGAAAATCACTGGCATTTAATTCAAAATTTTCTGGAAATTTAATATAATAAATTGTATCCAATGGATTCTTTACTGTCATAATCATTAATTCCTTATATTAGAGTTTATTTTCGAGAAGATTAGTTTTTTGCAACAGTTGTAGTATTTGGAGAAACAGGAGCAGCTTTTCCACTAGCAGCAGCTCCTGCTGTTCCAGTTGCATTTGGTTGAACACCAGCAGGCTTATTTGTAGAAGCTGTTGCAGCATTTGCGGCTGCAGCCTGTTGTTTTAGCTGTGCATTTTTTGCATTAATTGCAGCCTGTCTTTGTGCTTCCTGAGTTTGAATATTCTTTTGTGCAGCCTGCAACTTTGCTTTGTACGAGGTTAAAAATGTATTAATATGCATTTTATATCCCATCGGGATTTCATCTTCTTTAAAGAGAATCTGGCATATTGCAATTTCTTTTTTTGCTTCTAAAGATTCAGCTTCTTTTATAACTCCAGGAATTAAATATGTTTCCAAAGTATCTGTAAAAGAAATTTTCAAATCGATATCTTTTTCAAGCAAAAATTTAGGAATACCAACAAGCATTACCTTTACACCTGAAAAGGAAATACTTTTAAGAATACATTTTCGTGGGATTTTAGAAATAAATATAAATGTCTCTTCCTTATCCATATTTATTACATGAAGAGTATTTTTATTTATTTCAACAACTTCAAACTTACGTTTTACAAAATTTTCAGTTGTTTCTATAAATTCTCCAAGATGATTAATTAAATCATCCGGCGGCCTCTGAGTAAAATTTAATGTTACTAAAGCCAATTCCTGAGAATTCTGATATACAGCAATAGATGAAACTACACAATTAACAAAAAAATGAATCGGTTCACCTTTTGAATCTACAAAACAATATCTTACACTGGCACTCGCCGTTTTATTTTTACTTAAATATGTATATGCTCCGCTCTGTGTTCCAACAATAATCTTTACCATTTGAAGCGAAGTAGAATTTATGATACATGGCCATTGACCACCATTACATTTTATATATATTTGACGAGGATCAATTTTGAGAGTTTTTAAATTATTTTTTGTAAAAACTATTTCCTTATCACGGAAATAATCATAATATTTGTTTGTCTGTAAACTAGTAAAAACACCCATATCATCTATTCTATCTTAATTAAATCATTCAAGCAATAATATTATAAATAATTTGTAATATGATTGCACAATATCTTTATTAAAAATTTAAATATAATTAAAAAAGCTGACTTAATATATAAAAACTATATATTAAAATCAGCTTTTATAATTGTTTATTCCAATTATCTAGAACAAATTAGTTAGCAGCAGCCTTTGCTTTATTTTTCAAAGCAGCATTGCAATATTTACAAATATTTACAGTAGCTCCATCAATTTCCTTTTCATAAAGAACTTTGATGTTTTCTTTTTTGCAAATTGGACAAATGCCTCTTCCATGAGCAGGCAATGCACGGATTCCAGATCCACGATGGTTTTTTGACATAAAAAACTCCTTAAACTTTATCCAACTATTAATTTGGATTTAGTTTTTTTCAGCTTCTTTAGCTTCTTCTTTTTTTGAAGAAGTCTTCTTAGCTTTTGTTTCTTTAGTTGACTTTTCTTCTTTTTCAGCCTTAACTTCTTTATCAGCTTTTACTTCTTTTGAAGTTTTTGAAGAAGCTTTAGATTCTTTTTTTGCAGCTTTAGGAGCAGCTTTTTTTGATTCAGAATCTTTATCAGAAGCTTCTTTATTCTTTGCTTCAAGATCAAAATCAACAAGTTCCAAAATAACTACGTCAGCAGCATCACCCTGTCTGTATCCAAGTTTAAGAACTCTAGTGTATCCACCTTTACGTTCAAGCATTCTTGGGCTGATTTCTGTAAACAATTTATTAAGGATTTTTTCATCCGAAATAAATTTTGCTACTTCCCTACGATTGTGAACGCTGTCTACCTTTGCTCTAGTAATAAGCTTTTCTGCAGACTTTCTTACTTCAAGAGCTTTAGACTTTGTAGTTGTTATTCTTTCATATCTGAACAAGGATGTTACCATATTCCTTGTCATTGCACGTCTGTGTGCTGTTGTACGCGAAAGCGGATTAAAACCATTTCTATGATTCATCAGTTTCTTCCTTCTGCTTTATCAAATTAGCAGCATTCTTCAGATGACTGTAGTCTGTCATTCCTAAAGAAAGATTCCATTCTTGTAATTTTTCTTTAATTTCAGCAAGACTCTTCTTACCAAAATTTCTTGTTTTGGCAATATCTTCCTCAGTCTTTTTAGTTAATTCACCAATTGTACGGATATTTGCATTTTTCAAACAATTTGAAGAACGTACAGAAAGCTCCAATTCCTCTACATTTGTATTAAGGATTTTGCTAATTGTTTCGTCATTCTCATCATTATCATCTGGACTTGCAATGTCTTTATCATTGAAGTTAACAAAAATTGAGAAATGATCTTTTGCAATTTTTGCTGCTTCTGCCAATGCATTTTCCGGTTCAATTGTTCCATCAGTCCAAATTTCAAGTATTAACTTATCGTAGTCATTTCTCTGACCTACACGATATGGTTCAATTGAATATTTTACTTTAGGAACAGGAGTGAATATTGCATCAATTGGAATTGTTCCAACAACATCAATACAGTGCTCATTAGTTTCTGCAGGAACATAACCACGTCCAAAATCAACCTGAATTTCAATATCAAGGTGTGCACCTTCCATCATTGTGAAAACAAGAAGATCTTTGGTCATTATTTCAAGCTGACCTTCCTTTGCAAAGTCATCACTCTTTACAACTCCAGGTCCCTTGAATTCATAACTAATTGTATCATTCTCAACATCTTCTGGCAGTCTTAATCTAATCTGTTTAAGACTGTTGATTATTTCCAATGTATCTTCTGAAACATTTGGAATTGCCTCAAATTCACTAGAAATAATATGTGATATGCCATTTTCATCATAAGAATTAATTCTTATAGAAGAAATTGCATATCCCTGAATAGAAGATAACAATACACGTCTTAAGGTATTTCCAACTGTTGTTCCAAACCCTGGCTCAAATGGAAAAGCAGTAAATTTTCCATAATTTGGATTTGTACTAATATGTTCAAATGTAATGCCCTTAGGCTGTTTAATTCCTTTGAGCAAGTTTTTTCGAGCCATCTGAACTCCTTACTAATCTCTTTAATAACATCTAACCATTGTCGTTAATGGTTTTGCCATTCTTTGAAACAGATAACATTTTATCAATGTTATAATTTCTGTATCAAAACAATCATCAGAAATCTTTTCAGATTTCTAAGTATAAATGACACTCAAATATTGAATGCCATTTATAAACTACATTCTTCTTGTCTTGCGAGGTCTGCATCCGTTGTGAGGGATTGGAGTTACATCAGAAATTGATTTAACTTTTAATCCTAATGCACCTAAAGACCTGATGGCATTTTCACGTCCCATTCCAGGTCCTTTTACGAATACATGAACTTCTCTCAAGCCATAAGTTGCAGCCTTTTGAACAGCAGTTTCTGCAACGGTCTGAGCTGCGAAAGGAGTTGATTTTTTTGCACCTCTAAATCCGAGTCCACCTGAAGAAGCCCATGCCAAAGCATTTCCCTTCAAGTCTGTGATTGTTACGATTGTGTTATTAAAAGTAGCCTGAATGTATACATTACCTTCGTATACATTCTTCTTTTCTTTACGCTTTTTAGTGGTAGCCAATTAATTTACCTCCGCCTATGCTTTCTTCTTGTTTGC
>CAMOWQ010000013.1 GCA_946628495.1 uncultured Treponema sp.
AACCCAAAAGAACGTTTCCATCGCGAATAAGAATGCCTCTGCAGGCGTGACGAAGCTTTTCGATACGTCCTGTAAAATCATCATTTATTAATTCAAGTTGTTTCATGTTTCTGATTTTAATGGTCTTAAGATTGATATTCAACTGACGCAGATATGTAACAGTTTGGTTATCCATAGATGTTTCTGCAGACTATTTTTGAACAAGGGCAAAGCTTTTTTTTGTAAGCTCGCAAAGTTTTTCAAAATCTGTTACGGCGGTAAGAAGCACGGTGATCCAGTATTTTTTATTCATGTGATAAGCAGGGAAAATTGATTTTTTATCTATGAGTGATTCAATATTTTCGGCCTTCAGATTCACAGCCCAAACAGGTTCTTCACTTTCAAATCCAAGATTCTTAAATTTGATTTGCATCACGAGGGCGAACCATTTATTGTTGGGACAGCGGTAAACAATACTCGTGTCGTACGGCTGCTCTTTCCACGGATTATCTCCCTGTGCCTTAAAATACGAATGCAGAAAATCCACATACTTTTCTTTGATGTCCTGGCTGATAAAACACTTCTCACGGATTTCTTCTATCACATTCTGAACCTCGCTGCGAATCTGACCGACAAAGGCCCCATGAGCAGAAGCCACATTAAAGAGCACATACTTTTCATCTGTCGCTGTTTCAAAAACATCAGCAGTAAGTGTTTTTTCGGAAAGTTTGATTTCTGCATAAAACTGGCCGCCTGCAATTTCTTTCTTAAGCAACAGATTGCCGCCAGCTTCTGAGAAACCAAAAGCAAGCAGTTTGTCTTTTTGAGAAACTGATGTATTTAAGATATAGCTGTAATCCATTATTTCCGGCTCCTTTTCAAAAAGCATTATGCATCACTATCTGTGTCTTCTATTCCAAGAACTTTTATACCGCCCGATTCACCCTTTGTATATTTTTCCAGGACATACAGATAATCAGGAATTTGACGGTTCCAGTTTTGATCATTTATTTCAAATTCAATTCTGGACTTTATTCTCTTATATTTTAGATTCTGTTCTTTTAAAATTGAATTCCTGGCTAAATCCGCATCGTTTATGGAAAACTGTTCAAGCTTAGGAAAAAGTGTTTTTAATCTTTGAATCAAACGGTTTTCCGGTAATGGCGCAAGAATTCTAAGACATTCTTCTTCTATTTCTGTCTGATGATTTCTTAATCGGTATAATGCAAGAATCAGTTCGACCGTCTTTAAATATGAAAATTTTGCCCTCCACAATTCGTAAAGGCAATCTCTTATTTCTGCTTTACCCTTGTTCTGATTATCGGTTTTTGCAAATTTCTGAATTTTTGGAATAAGATTATCTGTTTTGTTAACAAAATTTTCTATATTTTGAACACAGATATTCAATAACAAGTCAACGTCTTTTGGTTTTAAGGCTAAAATACTGTTTCTTGTCCTCCACAAAGCCCTTCCTAAAATATCAATGCACATTTGATGTTCTTCCGTAGAATTTTTTAAAGAAGCAAGCTGCATCGTTTTAGAAAACAAATCTTTCTGCCATTCAAGTTCTATATTTCCTAATGCATAGCTTATTGCATCAAGAAGTCTTTTTTGACAATACAAACTGTCCTGATTATTTTTATGCTTGTTAACAGTATTATCCAAAACCTGTTTTAGATAATTTATAACTTCTATATCTGCATTTTCATGAAAAGCTGCAAGAATAATAACAACTTCATTTTTTACGGCAGGCGGAATTGTATCGTTATTCAAAATGTTTTTTCCATAAGAAACTATATTCTGCATAGTGGTGAATAAATCCGAAGGAAAAGAAGGGTTTCTTGCAGAACGTCCCTGATTCCATAAATGAAGAACAGGACTTATATAATTACTTAATTCACTTTTATTTGGTTTTCCGTCATTAATCTGAACGTCAATTGCTTTAAGCGTAAGCTGTCCCTTTTTATTTGTCCTGATACTACCATCAGGATTCTCTGACGGAACAATAAGACAGGATACAGCAAGACCTTCCTGAATTTTCTGCCCCTGAGCAAAATCATCAGGAAAACATACAACATTGTTGTTATTGGAATCCACTAAATCAAGATAAATAGCTTTTATGCTTCTACTTACCTTGTCTTTTAACAGACTGTCTATTTTGCAGTGCTGCCATCCTGTAGTATTTACACATTGTAAAGCAAGGCATGTACGCTCAAACAAGCCTCTTACATCCATAGTTCTGGACTTTCGCAATTTCGTATTAAGGGCTTCGTCCCAAGTCATTTCTGTAATATATTCAGGACCAGGCACATGAACATAATCTTTATGAGGATTTTTTTCCCAACGGACTTCAATTCGTTTTATAATGCCCCCAACAACCGTCTTTAAATACAATGTATAGGGTTTTTGTGCTCCATAAGTATAGAACAATTCAAGCTCGCACGAGGTATCTTCCGTAAACGGCATGATATTTGGATTTTCGACATAGGCATAGTATTTTTTCTTTTTTTCATCGTCCTTTCCAATAATAAGCCTGAATTCAGCAAATTTTATGCCTGCTGCAATACTCAAATCTTTCTGAGGAACATTTATCTTTTCTGCCCTGCCTTTTCGTGCATTTACAATCGTGTTTGGGCCAACAAGAACAATCGGTTTGTCTGTATTATCTGCCATCATTGCAAGTTCAAGAAGATGATCATTCCACAAAGGAATATCACCAACATTCTGCTGCTTTGTAAAATAATACAACGCTCCGTCAGTAAGTTGAGAACCGCTGTTTATATTAAAAGTTTTTACAATATTATTTCTTTTAACCGCTTTATTTAGATTTTCATAAACTTCCGTAGGCTGACGTTCCCAGGTAATGCATTGCGGAATATTATTCTGACTAAGGATTGCTTTTGTTTTTTCATCAGGAAATTTTACTTTAATATCCGTTACATAAAAAAGTCCGCCCTTTGAACTTTCAATAATTCTAACATAAGAATCTTTTGCAAATTTAAAAGACATAAATTCCTTTGACTGCTGCCATTGGAATACTCTTGCAATACTTCGCGGAACAGGCACAACATTCAAGAAATTAACATCAAATGCAACAGCAAGATAATTTTCTGCAAAATCATCCATTTTATCGGGAACAAGATAAACAAAATGATTTACGTCAGGAAAAATCTTTTTTAACTGTTTTGCAAAAATATCCGCCGCTTTCTGACAATCTTCAGAAGTAAAATCCGGATTTGAATCAATTACATCATTAAGTGTTATGTTAAAAAGATTTTTATTATTCTGATTATGCTTTAAATATGGGGCAGGAATAATCTGCACAATATCGGATTTTTCCCAAACCCATTTTTGAGCAATAAAATTTGCATTCAATTTATCTGTTGTTACCGCATTGTTTTTTTCGTATGAATAACACGGCTGCTGCTGGGTACAGTCTATAGCAAGAACCAGAGAATTATTTACAGAATCCCTTGTTTTTGCCGCTGTCCCTGCGCCAATATTTTTTAATGCTCCAGCAATTTTTGCCGACAAATCTTTATTAATTTCTGTAAGGTCTTTTGTCTTAAGCAGCTGAATAAACTGATTTTCTGCAAAATAAATGCTTTCTTTCTGATTTTTTACATTCTGAATATTTATGTGCAGACCGTCCGTCTTTAAAACAACTTCAACAGGCATATATTCATTATTACTGCCAGCAATCGTATACCTTCCCGAAAAATATAATAAAATTTCCGCCTGATTTTTCGCAAGATTTGTAACAACACTATGCTGCAAAGGTGAAAAATTATAATTATTCTGTTTTTCTGGTACAAAAGGCTGCTGAAGAAATACAACACCTTTTTTTACAAGACCTGCAATAGCCAGATATGTAAGGGTCAGTCCAAAATTATATTTTAGAATTTCTTTTTTACAATCATTCCGAACCATTGCATCCAGCAGTTGAATATTATTCCAGGCCTTCCAGATTTTACGATAGTTTTTATCGTTTAAAAGCGTATTATTCGGCAAAGAGGAATTTAAATTATGAATGGAAGCAGCATCTTCACTTTTAAGCCACCTGTATACTTCATAATACAAGGCTTCCAGCTGTTTATTATGAGCATCGAATTTCTTCCAGTTTACAAAATGAACATTCAATATAGAAAGAAATGACTTAAATATCCTGTTTTCCTGTGTATCGCAGCTTGAAAAACGGACAGGCGCAAGAAGCTGATTCTTTCCAGAAAGTTTTTCGCGAATATTTCGGCCAGGGCGGGTTGCAAGCCATTCCATCGTTCTGGAATCAGTTTCTTTTACCTGTCTTGCAGGCATAATCAGATGTTCACGCTGTATTTTTGTATGAATGTCGCGGATTATATTTTTTATTGCAAACTGAGAAAATGCAGCCGTTTTTTCAAAATAGTCATTCATGTCTGTAAAATCATCTAAAGACAAAGATTCGCACACCGATTCCATATGACTAATCATAGGTTCATCGGTTACAGAATCATACGTCCAGAACTGATTCATAATTTTGGACATAAGAATTACATTCCGCAAAAAACAATCTGCATTTTTATAAAGTGTATCAAAAGTAATATCTTTAAGTTCCATTTATTTTCCGTCCGACATGCCGTTTATTTACTTTTTCTCAGATGGATTTTGCGATTCCTTGCTTTCGTCATTAAGGTAATCAGATGTACACCACATAAAACTACCGTAATTGCATTCTTTTGCATTGTCATAATCCGTAAGAATTTTTGTAATATTATACTCATCGTCAAGATTCTTTCCGGCATTTTCAATTTCTGACCTTATGTTCTGAATTGCCTTTGCCTGAACATCGTTATTAATTTCTAGACCACGAAGTTTTGGCATAATTTTCTGAACAAGCTGATCTTCAAAAGCAATATTCATGGCACGTTTTAATGCAACTTTATCGCCAGTTTTCTGTGCAAAAATTACATCAGGATAATTTGCCATGTAATATTCAATTGACTGCCATACACGATGGCCCAATGCTCTTCCGGTAAGATTCAGGCTTCTGTTAATATTCTGTGTGATGTCTTTATAAATCTTAATTTCATCATCTGCAAACTGAATTTTTCGGCGAATCCAGCTGTTCCATATATCTTTTGTCAGGAATTCCCTGTTTTCTGCCAATGGAATAGAAACATTTTTTCGGCTTCTCAATTCATTAGGACTTGGGAAATTAATTATAATTCCGCGGTCAAGAACTTTATCAGACAAAGTTTTTGTTGTTTCATCCTGATTCATTGTTCCTGCCCAAAGAACGTTTCTGCCAAGCCTTAATTTATAATCAGGATATCCGCTGCCAATTGGAACTCCGATATATGGTTCTTCGCCAGCTTTACAGCCTCTTCTTGTTTCAAGTTTACTCAAGAATTCTGCAAAATAAAGTTCTACATTCGAAAGATTCATTTCATCAAGAAGAATAAGAGACATATAATCTTCAAGGCTGTCTTTGCCCGAATCTTTTCCGTATGCCTGTGCCAGTAATCTAAGAATATCTTTTGCTTCAAAAACATTATCAATTGAATTGAAATATCCAAGCATTGATTCTTTGCTGTCCCAGTTTGGCTGAACTGCAATGCTCTTAAACGGAAGGCCTCCGAAATTTGCATACAGACGCGGAAGTTCAGATTTACCTGTACCGCTTACACCCGCAAGAACAGTAAGTGGCGAAAGTTCAGAAGTTTTTAGGGAAGTATGGAATGCCTTTAGAATTCGCGGATTAAAACTGATGTCATAAGACTTACAGCAGGCATTGATATTTTCGAGCCATTTATGTTCATCACATTCGCCGTTATCGTTCCCAAGCTTAACATTGTTGCCAAGCCCTGTAAGAATTGTATCTTTTGACATCTTTTTCCAACCGCCCGTCTTTTCTGAATTAAATTCATCAAGAGGTGTAGTTATTTGCGCAATTCTTTCTGCTTCATTCTGTTTTCGGTTAAAGACACCTTTTAGTCTTGCAATTTCTTCATCCTGCTGTTTTATGATTGCATTTTTTGTGTCAATTTCGTTTACCAAATCATGAAGTTTTGTGTTTTCCGCTTTTACTCTGTTTATTTCTACATCTTTGTCTTTTAAAAGCTCTTCCTTCTGTTCAATATTTTTGCAGCGTTCTTTTAATTTGTTATATTCTTCTAAAAGTTCTGCCGGACGCTTGTTCAATTCTGCTATTGCATTATCAAGCCTGTTTTTATAATCGTCCATTCTTGCAATAAGAATCTGCGGATCTTCTCCCCATTCCGCCTGAATCTGTTCAATACGGTCAAGAATATCCTTTTTTGACATTTGAGAAAGCGACTGATTTTTATAATATTCAACTTCTTCTGTTAAACTGTTAATCCTTTCTTCCGCAAGTTCTTTACTTCTCTGCTCTATAAGTTCATCAAAACGAGCTTCGCGTTCCTGTAAATCGGATTCGTGCTGTTCAAGACGCGTTTGTTTTTCGTTTGCCTGAGCGTCTATACCTTCAATACGTGTTTTTTCTGCATTAAATGCATTTTGTTTTGCAGAAATTTCAGCTTCCAATGTGGCACAAGTTTTTTCCCGTTTTGCCACTTCATCTTCGCGAATTTTTACGGAATTTCTGCGTGCCTCTAATTCACTTTCTAACAGTGCTTCGTTATTTTTTCGCTGATTTTCAATTTCCGCATTCATTTTTGCAATTTCAGCTTTTTTCTGTACCTCAACTTCGTCTTTTACATGCTGAAGTTTATCAATGTAAGTGGAAATATAATTTGTATGTGCCTTTTCAGATTCTTCCGTTTTGTTCTTTAAATATTGAATGAAATTATCAGAAAGTTTCTTATTTTGTTGATTTGTGGCATCGAGCATGGAATCCATCTGAACTTTAAATGAATTAACCATTTCGGACAGCTGCTTTGCATACGAAACAGATTCTGCAGCTTTTTTTTCTGAAAAGTCCTTTAGGGCTTCATTTTCCTTTAAAATAATCTTCTGTTCACGTTCGTCCAATTCGGCTGCAACTTTTTTTAATCTGGCTTCTTCTGCAACATTCAGCTTCATTTTTGAATTAATTTCTGCCTGTATTGCATTTATCTGATTCTGAAATTCCTTGAATTCAGTTTCATATTTTTCTGAATATAAACCTACCAATTTTGTCTGTTCTGCCGTTACTCCAGCTTTTACGCGGTTTTCGAATTCCAATTCTTTTTCTTTTAGAGTTTTATTTCTGCTTTCGTAATCTTTTTCTTTTTCATCTAAACTTTTGTTTCTTTCTTCAAGAGCTTTTTCTTTTTTTGCATAGTTATCTTCCAGCCTTTTTTTCTGCTGATTAAAACGCTCCATAAGATTTTTTACAAGTTCATCGTAATCTTCTTTTGTTTTCATATTTTAAACTCCTAATTGGTTACATTATTTATTATAAGTCAAGATTAAACAGAAAGTTTGCTATTTTCTGCTAAATATTTTGTAAAAGAATAAACTTCCTGACGTAAACTGCATAATTCTTCATAAGAACATTCAACAGGATTTGAACCATTGTGTCCACGAAGTTCAACAAGCCTGTCGGTGACTTTTAACAAATCTGGAACAACCTTTGCAACTTCGGCTTTTGTTTCTTTATCTGCAAGATACAGCCAGAGAATACAATCTGCTCCTAACGTATTATCATTTCGTTTTACATAGGAATCAGAAATATATCTTGGATTTGTTCGCCTCAACATAGCATAAATTCCGTTATTACTTGTAAAACCAATACGCACAGCCTCTTCCAAAACCTGATTTCTAATATTCTGGCAGTCAAAAGTTGTTAGATTTTTATATTCATACGGTTCTTTTAAGAATAAATTAAAGAACAAAGACTGCATTATAATTGCAAGCGAAAAATACAGCTGAGAATCCATTTCGTCTTTATCAATGAACTGCATTTCCGTATTTTCCAATTCGTTATAAACATCATCTGGAATGAAAAAAGAAACCTGTCTGCCAAAAAAATGCTCAATATTGTTTTGTGCCTTAAAAAGTTTTTCAACATAAGCACTGCTTGTCCGTTTTCTTCGGTTTTCGTCTAAGTTTACCAATGCACCGGACTCTTTATCTATTTGCCTTGCCGGTAATAGAATATCAATAATTCTGTAAACTTCTTCGTATGCTTTTTTTGCAATTGATTCTGACAAAGGTACTGCATCCTTTGTTTTATGCTGATACATATTTCTTGTATCGTTTATAAAGAACAAAGTATCTAAAGCTTTAGGTTTTTGCGAAGCAAGTTCTTTTAATACATGAATTTCTCTTGTATCGCTGCCAGAACATTCAAGAGCACAAAATGCAAGAACATTCCATAAAACTATAGAATCTTCATTTTCCATTGATTCGCGTATTTTCTGCGGGTCGATTTTCATTTTTTTCTTTATGCCATCTTCTTTTTCGTCAAAATCAAAACCAGCAGTTCTTAAATTCTCTAAGCATTTTCCTGCAATAGAATTCCTTTCCAAATAATCAAGATTAGAAATCGTTACTGCATAATACAGAGAATCTTTTGCCGCCTGATAGAATGCAACCTGAAGCAGTTCATACAATGCTATAATCAGTTTCTTTGAACAATAATCAAGATATTTGTTATCGTTCTTATTTTTTATAGAATTCAAATTATAATCTTCAAGAATTGAACAGGCATCTATAAACCTGTCCCTAATATAAGTATTAAACCACCATCGTTCTTTTAATGCCGCAATTTCTGCAGAATCTTCTTTTGTAGTAAGGTCGGCACTGTTTGTTTCTGCATCTTTTCGGATTTTGGAAATATAGTTCTGATCGTATGCAGGAAGCATGGACAATGCTCTTACCATTAACGGAGACCAGTCTCTGCTAAAACCTGTTGTAAGATTATCACGACGAGTATTATTGTTTTCTATGCCGTAATCGGTAAGAACCAATACTGCATCTGGAGACGAACCTACCCTTATACCAGAAACTTTACTCATACTAATCTGGCCTCTTCTTCGAAGCTTTTTTATCAGATTTATGATTTTTTCCGAAGTTACAATATTGCGGTTTTCCTGTGCTGAAAAAGGCGGATAAGAAACAGAATAAACTAACTGAGTATCTAAGGTTTCTTCTCCAACCGTTGCCTTGCTGCTCGAAACATAAAAATGCCTGAAATTTTTTTCATCTTTTAGATCATCATTTTCATTAAATTGAACAGGAATAAACTTATGATTCCATATTTCATCTGAATTCAAATTTTCTGTATTCGATTCTTCAATTACAGGCATAAGTTCGCCAGTATAAGCTTCCTGATATACTATAAAGAAATAATCTTTAATATTTTCATCATCTTCTTTTAATACACTTCGTCCGTCTTCTGTAATACAAAAAGAATTATCCAGATAATTCCTTGCCTGTAAAAGCTGCTGGATAAACTTTACCATATCTATATCAATTCCAGTCATACTAGAAATGCGTTCACTGTCACATGTAACTGAATTTGAAAGTTCAAGAACAACTTTTTCAAAAGGATTAAGCCTTTCCTGCATATTACAGGTTATTGTTACCGCATATCTCCAGCATGGCCAGAAAAATTTCTGATGAACAAGAAGATTGCCTCTATTCATGGATTTTTTTCGATTCACAAATTCCGGGCAACTTATTTTGTTTTTATATTCATTTTCATTCATAAGCAGCATCCATCTCCACCATTTTCATCATCTTTACTATTGCAAAGTTCTTCATAAAAAGCACACAGTTCTGGAATTCCTTTTTTCTTATCGTGAGCATCGTCCAGTTGCAATAAACCTGAATCTCCACAAACAACAAGCACCTTTTTTTGCCTTGTAAATGCAACACAAAGCCTGTTTTTGGAAGTTAAGAAACCATATTTATGTTCCAGATTTTTTCCTGCCGATGTTCTAACAACCGACAGAAAAACAACATCAAATTCCATACCCTGAAAAGCATCGACAGTATTAATTCTTATTTCTTCATGTTCAATGCTTTCTGCAAGTTCTTTATTCTGATTTGCAAGTTCTGTCAAATAATCCGCCTGACCTCTATAGAATGTAATTACGCCATAAGTTAAATCCCTGCCTTGCGGACTTGTTTTCCATTCCAGAAGTTTTTTTATAATCGCCTTTGCTTCTGCAGGACGCATAAGACTGTTTCCAGCCTTTATTTCCTTATTATCCTGCGACATTGGAATGTCCATCCAGACAGCACATTTATTTTCTATTCCTGGAAGCTCGTGTGCAAAATCGCTTTTTGGTCTAGGAGAATCAAAACCTTCGCCATAAGGACTATAAAACTGATCACTTGCAAATTTTCCCAGAACAGGATGCATACGATACTGCTTATTCAAAGTTACAACTCGTTTCACGCCGCCATTTGCTTCGATTTTCTTTAAATGATTAAAAAGAATTTCGAACATTGAATATTCAAGATTCTTCTTAGATGTATTTTCCGTAAGGAATTCATCGTTTTCGTCGGCATCCTCTGATTCAAGAAGTTTCTCTGCAATATTCGGGTCAACCATATGAGGAAGCTGTCTGTGGTCTCCGACAAGAATAATTTTTTCTTTGCCACGACTCATTGGAATTAGCAGGTCTGGCGGAGTTGCCCTTGCCGCTTCATCAATAACAACTACATCATAAGAAAAAGTATCTTTTTCATTACCAATCGATTTTGAAAATTTATCAGCTGCTTTTTCTAGTGTAATATCTTTTCCGACACACTGCTGTGCCGTTGCAGAATAAGCAACATCACTTTTTTTAATGGCTTCTATAATACCTGCCGTATTAAAATCCAATGTCTGAATCCAATCCGAAAGAATACGT
This sequence comes from uncultured Treponema sp., assembly GCA_946628495.1. GTDB lineage: Bacteria > Spirochaetota > Spirochaetia > Treponematales > Treponemataceae > Treponema_D. Next base: position 10,785 of record CAMOWQ010000013.1, read on the forward strand.
GCCTTTTCGTTCTTTGGCCGCCTCTTACAACTATCAACAACTCTTTTATACAAATCAATAATCTGCGGATCTTTCTGCGGTTTTATATATGCAGGTGGTTCAGAAATAAAATCAAGCAGAAGCAATTGAATTTTTTGCAGCTCCTCAAATTCGTTAAAACTGTTATTTATTGAATTTGCGGCGTTGGTCAAAATGTCAAAATATCCTTTAGCCTTATCCGGCACAATCTGATCTAAAATTTCGCGGACAAGCTCACCGTTATGTCCCTGAATAAGTTCCTTTGCCCTGTTTATTCCATCATCTTTATAAGAAGCTTCGTTAACACGCAACGCACGTACATAAGTTAACAAAGGCATATAAATTTCTGAACTTACAGGCTTACGGACTGTGTTAATTAAATTTTGAATAAGCTTATTATCTTCAAAAGAAATTCCCTGAACATCCCTTAATTTTTCAAGAAGGGCAAGTTTGTTGCTGTCTATAGGACTTGAGCAATACTCATTATAATATTCGCCCAAAAGTTCCAGAACGCTTGCATCGCCTAAATCAAATGAATTATAAAATTCATCGCTGTATTTTTCGTAGGTTTCATTTGTAATTTCAGATACATCTATTCCATATTTTTCGTGTATATAGCTGGAAATCTGATTCTGCTTGATTTCTTCAATGTATTTAATGATATTTCCGTTGTAATTTTCTTCTTCACCGCTTTTTTTACCGAATTTGAATGTCGGGTTTCCGTTAAGCCTTAACCTGTCAATAAGATTAATAACAGCATCATGCTGATATGAAGTAAGCAGATACAACCCCTGATTCGAAGCCTTTTTATTGTGAAGATAATTATACATTTCCAGAATTGCACATATAACTGTAGTTTTTCCTGTTCCCGGAGGTCCCTGAATTACAGTAATATCAGGACTTTCTAATGCAGTATAAATTGCTTCCAGCTGTGTTTCGTTAGGACCATATTTTCCGAAGATTTTCTGGCTGAAATATGGTAATAAATCAACATGCTTTAAAGCCTTTTCTGCAGGAAGATTTTCAATATTGTCTTCCAGAAGAACCCTTAATTTTGGCATGGCATTCTTAGCACCAGAAATCATCTTTCTTGCCTGTTCCTGACGTTTAACCTGAATTTCTTCTGCATAAATCGAAAGGACAATATGTCCCCTTTCTGGAAACATAAAATTTGGTTTGTCTGTATAAAATTCCAGGATTCTTATTGAACTGCCGCCATTATATTCTTTTACAGGTATAATTCCATTAACAGAAGCTCTGTCTCCATATCTTTCCCTGCTGTCTTTCTTATTTTTCTTTCCTGCCAACGCATTTATTTCATCTTTTAGCTTTTCATCTTCTCTTTTTTCGTCGTCGTCATCATCACCGACAGTTGCCTTGTAATAATCTTTCCAAGTCATAGAAAAATTATCTTTTTTTAAATACAACGGAAGATTTTCACTGTCTGGTAAATTTTCATAAACATCAAAAGAATCTTTTTCCTGAATTCTGATATTTTTTGGCAGTTTTTCCGTAAGAGTGATTGAGACCTTCTTTTTTTCCGTTTTAGGGTCTAAATCAAAAGCGATAGATTCGTAATAAATAACACCGAATTTTCTACCCCTGGCAAGAAGTTCGTTGCCTTTTAATTCCGCATATTTATCCCAAGTCTGTAAATATGAACTTTTTGATTCAATAAGAGAATCTATTGCCTGATTAATTTCTTTATTTACTTCTGTATCCCTGTCTACAAAATGAATTGTACCTTGAACAAGACTCAAATTTGGAATTTCGTTCTTTTCCTTGCGAGGTTCAATTGATTTTACATTTAGCGTATAACAGTTTCCGTCTATTCTATTTCCATAAGCAAGAATTTTTTCGACTTTTATCCTAAAATACGGGGTATATATTGTAAAAACATAATTTTTACCGTTATCTGCAAACTGACATACAAAATAATTTGTACCGTTTATTTTTATATGAATATTATTTTCGTACTGCTTTATTTTTTCTGCATATTCTTTTGGAAGTTTTACAGGCATTTCGTTAAAGAATAACTGCTGACTTCTTTTATTATCATACTGCTGAACATAAACCTGCAGCGAAGTGTCAGAAACATTCTTAATCTGACAAAGCGTAATCTGTCCGTTATCAATCAAATCTGACAACTCTTTTGAACGTGACTTTTCAATAAGCGAAAGAGTATAAACTTTTCTTTTGCAAAAAAAGATTCTGCCAGACTCTGTTATCTTAAATTCTCCAACATCGAATTCCTGAATTTGGTTATTCTGCAATGTAGAAAATCGCATGGCTGGAATTTCAAGAATGCCGCTTACACTTACAAAAAGCTTATTATCCTTTTTTTCGAGCACATAAACATCGCGGTTTGTAATATAGTTGAATATATTCAATAAATTTACAGAAGTTTTAAATTCGCCAGATGAAAAAATACCAGTACCGTCATCATTTTCGGAATTATTTATCTCAAATTTTTGCGAAACTGTATTACCTGTCGAGTCTGCATAAGACATAAAAGCTGTTCCATCAGATTCAGAAAATTCTACCTGTGTTCCATTTTGTGGAATTTCAGCATTTTCCTGTAATTCGATTACAGCAAGATTGTCAATTTTTGTTGTAAAAACTAATTCTGAAGAATTGCGGTATTCAGCAGAAAATTTCTTATTTTTCTGAACTGCAAACACAGCTTCAAGTTTTTTTACTGCCAGAGCAGGATTTTCAAACATAACGGGAATTTCTTCAGTTTGATTCATATCAAACAGCCAGTTATCATTTACACCGTAACTTAAGAAACCAATTGCATCTTTTACAAGAGACGCTTTTGAATCCTCTACAGTAAAATCAAAAATACTATATTTTAATGTCCGAACATCTGAAAGTATCATTTTTACATTCCTTTTTTCTGTGTATTTTTATCCATTGGAATTTTTATAAGAAGTTTATATTCTGTTTCTTTTCTGCTTCCAATTTTTACCGTTAATTTGCAGTCTATATTCTGATTTTTATCGCAAATAAAACTTGTAAGTTTTGAATGATTTTTATAATCAATTTTTGCAGAAAAAGAATCTTCTATAGAGAAAAAGGCTTTTGGAATTACTAATTTTATAAGATTATCCCTTATGTTTTTTTGAACAACAATAGAAAGAATTGTCTGACCATTTGTATCTACATTGAACGACTTAAATACACGCTCCGGAATTGAAACACTGAAATTCTTTTCATCAGAAAACGAAAATTCCCTTGCAAAAACAACTTCCTCATTTTTTAAAAGAATTACGCCGCTGGAAAAAGGTGAATCGCAATAAGGACAGCAAGATTCAGGAGTTTTCATTATATATGTCATATTCCGGATTGTTACAGATTTATTATTTTTTATAGACGGATGTTTATACCCCTGAATACAGTTTTCGTTGCCGCATTGAACAGAAACATCTGCTGCGCGGGAAAATGCCCTTATCCAATGATATACGGTCGGGCGGGTTTCGGGTTTTGTACGTCCCTGTTCTGAAAACATCTTATTAAATAAAAAACGCAGTTCATCTGTAAACACTAATTCTCTTGGAAGGCCTTCTTCCGAAAAATTAGAGTCATCTTCTGCGTCATCAATAAAAGGTAAATCACCGTTATGAGCCTTTGTATATAAATCTTCTCCGTCAGAACCTGCATCATCATTTGCCCAATCTGATTCTTCCAAACGCTGCCCATAAAACGGATATGCAGAAGAACACAAATAAAAACAGACAATGGCAAGAGAATAAACATCGCTTTCCATGGAATTTAAGCCAGTTCCTTTTGCAAGCTCAGGAGCTCCGTATTTTGGAGTAAAACATCCGTTTGCAGCGGCAGAAAGCCTTGTCATATTATCTGAATCGATGAACCAAACGTTTGGTGTCTGCATTTTTTTATTCGTTGATACAAATATGTTGTTCGGACTTATATCGCCAAAAATTATTCCCGAACTGTGCAACTGTGCAAGAATTGTGAATGCCTTGCAGGAAAGTTCCAGTCTGCGTCGTGTACTTCCAGATTTTGCATATTCAAGAATGTTATTGTTCATGCAGATTGAATTGCCAATTTTTTCCATTTTGCCCATAAATCGCATGACATACCCGGCTTTGTCGAGTATTAAAGCCTGCGGAACCGTTACGTGAATATTTTTAGGCAAAGGCAGCAATTTTATATTCTGAAAAAGACTCTGATAATGTTTATATTCTTCAGGATATTTTTTCTTATCGATTATCTCGTTTACAGGCAAAAGTTCAGAGCCTATATTTTTGGTTGCCAGCTTAATGATTACATTTTCGTCATCTGTTGAAAGAATTTTACCCTGCCCGCCTTGTGCCAGTTCATCAACGATTTTGTGAGTATAATTAAATCTGTCTTGAAGAACTTCTGGAAGATAATTTTCTTTTTTATTCTGCTTTTCTTCTTTCACCTTTTCGCTCCTCACACGTAACCATTACAATTGTTTTATCATCCAGATTGCCTTTTACAGGCCATTCCGAAATCCATCTTTGCGCATCTTTAAGGCAATCAGCAGGTTTTACATTTTTATATTCATCAAACAGGCTTTGAACAAAACTAAGTGCATTTTCTTCTATATCTGTAGAAATTCCGTCTGTACATAACACCAATGCACGTAAATCTTCACAAGAAATCTCACCAACCTTCCAGTCGTTTATACTCATTGCAGGACCTAAAGAAGAAGTAATATTTGCAAAACCGTCGTCATCACCATGTTTTAGCATAAAATTCTTTTCTTCATTCTTAAAAATTCCGCATACAAGACCGTCACCCAACTGGCATACAAGAAGATTGTCTTTATATAAAAACACAAACAAAGCCGTCGTTGAAAAATCAGAAAATTTCACAGGATTAAATTTCATTATTTCTGTTGTCCATAATCCCTGAATATACATTGCCATATCACTCGGACTTGTCTGCGAATTTTTTTTATAAAAACAGGAAGCTTTTTTTACAACCCTGCATAATGCCTTTGAACCAGAATCTGAACGAGGTTTACTGCCAAGACCGTCTGCAACGGCAGCATACAAAACCTTTTTATTTGAATTTCCCCTAAAATTAACAATAAATGCATCCTGATTCGGCAAATTATTCTCTATATGAGATTGACCTATAACAGAAATGCCCCATTGTTTCCACTTATTTCTGAAGAACATAATCCAATGCCTCCAGAATGCAATATGCAGGAAACGTTTCTACAACAGGAATTCTCTCTTCGCTGGCATCTATCCCAACAAGGACAATACAACCCAAAATGCCGGAATCTGTCAGTTGCTTTTGAAACTCCTTCTTTTTTAAGGGATAATTATAAAATGAATCCAGGGAATATCCGTCTGTCATCAGCATGAATTTCTTTATATTATTTTTCTGAATTAACGGAAACAGGCTTTCGCTTTTTCCATCCCATTCAACATCGAAAATTTTGAATTTATCTTCTTCCCGAGAATACTCCGAAACCTGACAAAGAGTGCGTTTTAAATGTTTAATAATCTGTTCCTTGTCCAGAACAGACATACTTCCAGATTTATCAGTGATGCAGTAAAAACTTTCCATTATGGTTTCCTATTAATAAAACCCTAGAACTGAAACAAAGTTGCAATTCTAGCTTCCTGTTCTTTCATAAATTCCGATACAGAACTATCTGCCTGTGCTGAAGAAGATAATGGAACAAGATCATTAGGATTCTGAGTTTTTGTACGTGCAAGTACACTCATCGTTATAAGCTTAAAACATTCTGCGATTGTGTCTGCCTTGTCTGCTTCAAGAAGCTGTTCTTCGTTAAGTACAAATTTCGAAAGCATTTTTTTATCTGCATCTTTACTTATGGAAACCGCCCATCGGTCACATTTAGAAGAGCGACCGTCCGTAATAAAAGTTTCAAGCGCATCTTCCCAGCCGGGATTTGCCTCTCCATCACTTACAAGAACAACACAAGGCTTGTAATCTTTAGAAGAAATCTGACTCCGGTCTTCTATCATTGCCTTTGATTGTTCCAAAACTTCTTTTAAGGGAGTATCACCACAAGCATGTAATTCAGGCATACTAAAAACTTCCTGAACATCTGTTAATGGCATAATCTGCTCTACGGTTTCTCCAAAAGTAAAAACGCTCATCTGAACGGGCAGTTCCTTATCGGCCTGTAATTTAAAGGATTGGAACATTGCCTTAACAGATTTATTCAAACAGTCAATTCGCCTGATTGTATTGCCTTCGACAAATTCAACTTTATGTCCATCTTTTTCTGCAAAACGACCAGTCCTGACAAACTCCCCGCTTTCCACAATATTCATAGAATCGCTAACATCCAGCAAAAGAATTACAGGCATAGAACGAACTTTTGACTGTGTAATTTTTGAAACATCAAATCCCATAAAACAGCTCCTAAAAAAAATAACCTGGCAGGCCTAAAACCCGCCAGAACAATTATCAAAAATATTTAAAATTCAAACAAGCTACCTATTGTCTTTAGATTGGAATCTAAAAGATTTCCGCTGCCGGTCACAGATGCCGTTAATTTTGGCAGCATATTCGGATTCTGCGATTTTGACCTTGTATTAACGCTCATGGAAATCAACTTAAAGAAATTCACAAGCTGACTTGCATTTGCCGCATGTAAAAGCTCATTTTCTGTTCCCTTAAGGAATTGCTTAAGCATTTCTTCATCAGCAGACTCTCCTATTGCCAATGCCCAGCGGTCACATTTAGAAGAACGTCCGTTGGAAATAAAATCTTCCATTACAGATTCCCATTCATCATTAGGACCACCATCGCTTGCAAGAACTATCGTCGGTCTATAATCTTTTGAACGAATAAGTTCTTTATCTTCTATCATTTCTTTTGCAAGCTTTAATGCCGCTCCCAAAGGAGTATTGCCAGAAGCAGAAAATTCCTCTGTAAAATTAAGCTCCTTTACTTCACTAAGAGGAAGCTGAACAACAGCCTTTCCACCAAAAGTAATGACCGAAAGTTCTATGTTTATATCCCTTTCATCATTATTCTTAAAAGACTCTATCATTTCTTGTACTGCAGTATTAAGCGAGCCGATACGGTTTTCAAAAGACATGCTACCGCTAACATCCAGCAAAAGAATTACCGGAAGGTGACGAACTGAATTGGATACTACTGGAACAAATGCCATAATTTTTACTCCTGCGGACATCTTTTTTAGATGCCCTTTATATTTGATATAATTATTAAGGAGTCAGTCTCCAAAAAGTTGACAAAAAAAATTTACTTTTTTTTCAGATAATCATAAAAATATTCTTTTATATTCTTGCTACCTGAAAAAGATTCCCTGAACCTCATTAAAAGCGTTCCCGCGTATTTTTTGTTAAGCCCATATTTTTTTTCAATTTCCTCCTGTGTCGGAAGACAATAATCACATTCTTCAAAAAAAGGTCGTAAAATTGCCTTATCTATGCAGTTGTATTTAGCAAGAATCGCGTAAATATCCGGATAAAAATCCTGAAGAGAACCATTTTCCTGTACATAATTCTTTTTTTCAACCTTAAAAGGCTTTAACAAGGCTACAGTAAATATTTCAGATTCTCTTACATCATTCTTTTTTGCATAAATGTCATCAATTTCGCAAAACAATTTTTCCAGATAAACCGACTGCTCGTTCTTTAAATATTCCGATTCAGGTGTAATATGATTTTTTTCCGTAAGGTTCTTTTCGCTGTCAATTACAGAATATGTCTTGCCTTCTGAAGTTTCCACTTCGATTTCCGTTGTCTGGCAGGTTCCAAGCTGCTTAAAACGAATTACAGCCTCAACTGTCATAGCATACGAATTTGTAGAAAGCAGCATTGCAATTTTTTCGTTACGTTTGTTTTCATCATATATGCCGAATTTTATAAGCTCTTTATCTTTTTTTAATACACGCCTTATCTGAGCAGCTTCATAATCAGAAATTTCACTGCCTCCCTGATTTGAAGAAGCTATATTTTTGCTGTATTCCTTTCCTTTAGCATAATTTATTTTCATGCATACATAATTGCTGAACGAATACCCTTTTTTTCTGCTGTCCGAATCCTGATATTCATCCATTGCCTTTACAGTTTCCAGCAGCACTATGTCAGAATAATTATCATTATTTTTATTACGCTTTGTAACTGGCGGAATATTCTTGCAAGAACCTTCTTTATGCTCAAATTTAAAATACAATTTACAGACTGCAATTATAAGTTTATCTCTTGCAGATTTATAGGCAATGGCATATTTCTCCTTAAAATCTGCATCATTCTTCTTAAGAAAAACTTCATAATATTCTGAGTAAAGTTTATCTATATCCGAAAAAATCTTATTGCCTTCCTGTTTTTCCATACACTAATCCTGTAGTAAAACTTTTACAGCTTCTATAGCTTTTTCGCCCGACGAAGTTTCGATTGTGCTCGTAAAACTGTTCAGCAAATATACAGGCGTATAATCACAAATTAACTGCGTTCCTTCTACAATTTCATTGTTTCTAAATTCCGCCTTCAAATAAATGACGTTTCCAATAGAACAGTCAAAGAATTTTTCGCCAAACTGCATTACATTAAAAATCATCAACGGAAGAATTTTTGGACCAAATGTAATATCTGCGTACAGTTCCGCTCCATATTGAAGTTTTTCTATAAGTTTAAGATAAAGTGAATTGAGTTTTTCTCTTGAAGTTATAAATTCTGAAGGAATGATTACATAATCTATTGCTGCGTTTGTGCCGCTGTTGCGTTTAATTTCATCAAGTTCTTCCATGAATTTCTTTGCATTTTCTGAACCGGCTTTATCTCCGGCCTTTGTTTCAATAAGAACTACAGTTATATCATCTCCGTCCTGCAGCGTTTTAGCAAGCACAGAATTGATTGCATAATATAATTCACCCTGATATTCAATTAAAGAATTTCCTTCTACCGGATATTTTCTTTTATTCATTTTATCAGCCATCATCAATGACACGAATACTATTTTTTTCATTGTTATATAACATCTCCTATTAATAAAACTTCTAATCCTTGAATCACGCTGTAAATTCATTTGCCATAATGCGTCTATTTTTTTTATACATATCATACGCAGGATCTGAATTATAGATTTTTCTTAAAGAATGTTTTTTGGTATACCGGCTTTTGGATTCTTCTAGCAATTCTTCTTCCTGAAAAATGTTATCCTCTATTTCGTGCAAATAAAGGTTCTGCATCTGTTTGTTTTCGCATAAAAAGTAATGCATTTCGTTTATTAAAGCCCTTCCTTTTTTAAATTCTTCCAAATCAATTTCCTGAACACTCAGAATGGCATCTTTCTGATCATGCTTAACTCTCGGGGTTTCTCTTGCAATTCTGGCAGCTGATTTTCCAGATTCAGCCTTAATATACAGAATGCCCTTATAGTAGTTATTTTTTCCAACATGACCGCATTTTGCAATTACCATAAAATATTTCATAGACAACTCCTTTTATATGTCGTTCTAAAATTATTAAGAACAGACAATAAAAAAAGTTGACAAAAAAATTTAAAATTGATTTAAAATAATTATAAAACCTAAGACCATATAAAACAACAATATTTTAATAAGGCTAACAATTACGAAAATTAGTAAATCCAGATACCTCTTCGGTTTAATTCTTTCTTTAAAAGCGGCTCCGGAATTGTTATATCTTTTTCAAAATCAAACGAAATATGATTATTTTTTATATCCGATACGGTTGCTTTCACGATATATTCATCACCGCTGTAATACTGAAACTGAACTTCATCACCTTTTTTTAGATAGAATTTAAAACGGCCTCCAAGAAAATAGCGGCTGTTTGCTTCATCAACTTCCGTATTGATTATTTCGACCTTAAACAAACCGTCCGAAACTTCATGAATTTCGGTGATATAATAACCGTAGTTGCAGTTAGTTGCCTCATTTCCAGGATAATAATAGCTGGTAGTATGCCAGAAAGTCGGATAACCTGGAAGCATAAGATTTATATTATAGGTTTCCCCTGCAGTATTCTCAGAAGGAATTTCTACACAAACAGACAATTTTTCGCCCGTCTTAAATGAGTTAACATTCATTTTAAGCATTTTTTTCCCATATTCCAAAAGTGCGTTTAAGATTGTTCTTTCAAAATCTTCTGAAAAATCATATACATACTTTTTACTGTACATATTTTTTGGGTCTTCGATGCAAAATTCATTTGTTCCAAGCTCAATATTATCCATAACCCGCACGACAGGAATAACAGGCATTTTTTCCCTCAGATTTTTCATTTCCTCAAAAAGATTCTCTGCCTTCTGTTTTTCAAATAATGGAATTAAACCATAACCAATTTCGAGTATAATTTCGTCATTCTGCATATCTGCATTTCTCCTTATAAAACTTAAAAAACAGTTCTCCCTCTGCAAAAAGCTTTTTTCTGCACAAAAGATGAACTGTTCTTCATGTTTTTAATAAAGAGATGAATTTCTAAAATGTTGACGAACTTTTTTATATTCTTTCTTTTTTATGATGTTAAAAATCAGATTTTTGGAAGAATTGTAATTCCCATTGGCTTATCTTCAGAACCGTCAGGCATAGGAATAAAGAAACAGCCCGTCGTTACTGCAGCAGCAACTTTTTTTACAGTTGAAGCAGCCGTTTCTTCTGATTTTTCCTCGTTATCTTTTTGTGCAGAACGTTCACAGTTAGAAATAAAATCTGCAACAACATCATACGCCCTGTCGTAATCTGCAACCAGAATGAATAACTTTATAGAAAAAGCTGAACCAGAAAGCTTATTAAGCGAATACATTGAATTTATATGCTCATTTTCTATATATGTAGGAATTCCTTCTGCAAACAGCCTGCTGCGTATAAGAGAACATGCTGCAAATCCTCCAATAGAAAGAAACTGCTGAGTCTGCTCGCCGTTGCGGACACGCTCAAAATAATTCATTTCGAATTCTTCAGACTGTTTAATAGCCTCGTCATGTTCCTTTTCGTCTGTATATAAATCCGACAGAGACTGTTCCCTCTTAATATCATTAATCTTGCGAATTCCCGATACAATAAAGTGAATGCACAGAAAACCAAAAGCCGTATATGCTATAATTGAAAATAAAACCATATTTTTTATACCCCCAAAATACACATTTGTTCTATATATTATATTCAATAAATCTTTACTTTATGATTTACTTTATGACTTAACATCGATTGCTAATGTAACAGACGCTTCCCATTTGCTGCCCTTTCGCTCAAAAATCGTTATGTTATCAACTGGAAAATCTTCTATAAGATTAAGTTCATTCATTACCTGAAGTGCCTCTGTCGTTACTCCAGCAGGAATGTCCCTGTTTGCGACCGTTGCATGCGGCTGAAACGGACGCTGATCTTTTTTAGTACAGCCCGGACACGCATTCAAAACAGCACTAACGGTTTCGTTACGAAGAACCGTCCATTTTTCATCTGCCGTAACTTTTGCAAAAAGAGTCCTATCTCCAAATGCATCAAAATTCTTTATATGAGCCGAAAAACCTAATCCCTTAGGTAAAACATTTTTTTGAATTGCACTGACTAAATCTTCAGTAGAAAACTGCTCCTGAAGCCTGAATGGAGGAACAAGAGTAACATGAATTGGAGTTCCATAACCAGACTTGCAGCCGTATGCCTCGTTCATGTAGCGGCGACAGTCTTCAAGTGTAAGAGTAAGGTCTTCCGGCAGCAGAACGCCGATAAAATGCGTCTGTTGTATAAAATCATTCTTTTTCATTTTTTTTATTATAACACATTACGGAAATTTGTTCTTAATAAAAATCCATAAAAAAAATGATTACACTTTTGAAATAGCCGTTTTAGAAATTCCAAAAAAATTAGTTACAGTTTTGAAATATCAATTCGCAATTTCAGCAGAAAAATAGTAACACTTTTGAAATGGCCCATCTGTATAGATTTTTATGATGAATAATAGTTACACTTTCGAAATAAAAATAGTTACAGTTACGAAATACTTATCCACAAAAAAGTCGTGGATTTCCATTCCCTATGGTAACACTTTTGAAATAAAAAGCAATTTTTCTTATTTTGTTTTACTATAATGAATTATGATTTTAGATAATTTATGGTCAGTTACACTTTCGAAATATTTAGTAACACATTTGAAATATCTACTATAGATCCTATTAATTAACTATTAATATATATAACTAATAATAATGTCTGTGCATATGTGGATAACTGAAAAATTCAAGCAAATACCATTTCAAAACTGTTACTATTTTAAATATCAGAAGTAATGAGTGCATATCTTGTATCATCCGTCAAAACAGGTGAAGGGCTCTTAAATAGAGTTATTCCGTTTCCGTCTTTGTCTATGCTTACTTTTAGTTCAGGATAATATTTTTCCTTGATTTCCCGAATATTTTCTAGAATTCTAAAATAACTTACATTTTCCTGATTCTGATTTTTTGCATCATCTACGGGATTAAACTGTTCTACAAGCTTGCTGCGCGGAACAAATATTGGTTCTGTAATAGAATTGTTACGGTAAACAAGCCAGGCATAAATATCCTTTCCGATTGCCGAAGAAATGCTTTTATAAACCGAATAATTTATTGGAACCGCATGTTTTTTGCAGAAAGCCGCAAATTCAGGAGAAAGAATGATTTTAAATGCAAAACTTTTTTTGTTTTCTGTTCCGTCATCGGCTTCTTTGTATTGAACACCTTCCGTAAATCGTATATTTCCAGTTGAATGAGTCGTAACAAGAATATCCTGCTTCGGATACTCTCCTTTCTCATACAGGCCTTCAAACAAATATGCCGATTTCAATTCTGTAACCTTTTGTGTAAAAGAGAATGCGGCATTGCTGAAACATTCCAGCTGTTCCTTTATGTCTTTACCCCTTGATTTTGGAAGCTGCATTTCGTTCAGCAGGTCCGAAAGTTTTTCGTATTCAAGCAGAACGGAACCTGTTTTATTTTTTTCAAGAACTGCATGTGTAGTTAAAACGCTTAGAAGAAGACGCCCGTAACGTCCAAAAGGTACGTTTGTCGGAGATGTAAGTTTGAGGGTAATTCCATTACTACCCTTTCGTTCAAAAACGGTTTTGTTTACATTTCTGAAAGGCAGGGAAGCTGTCGTAAACAGTGCCGGGAGATATGCCAGATACTGCTGTTCGTCGGGCTTTTCAAAATCAAAAAGCTCGCTGTCAGGGTTATCTACCGGAATGAGTTCATTTTCCTGATTCTTTTTATTTTTTGCCATTCTGTTATCCTCAAAAATTGCCCTCAGACGCTTAAATCGGCCTGTTTTAACGGCTTATTTTGTTTTTTTGAGATTGTATATGTCCAACCCCGAAATTTGCCGTCTACGCGTTTAAGGTCAAAAAGCCTTCTTCAATCTTTATTTTTCCCTGTGCCTCCATTTCTTCCAGAAGTTTCATTCCGAGTTTGAGGCTGTCTGTAAGACTCATGCCGTGCTGTGTGCTGTAGAGCTTCCATTTTTTCTTAAGGCTGTTAGGAATTACAAGTGAAACATACCCTGGCTTATCGTCAGCAGGATTTGTTACAGTTTTGAAATTGTCTTCTTCCCTACCCTCTTTTGTATCTGATATTTTTTCTTCCGCCGGCTCTGCCTTTATTTCAAAACTGTTACTACCTTTTGATGTGCCCAGTCCTGAAATTGCCGCCATAAGATCCTGCATCTGATTTTCAGAGGCTTGTTCTGCTTGCTTTTTTTTATCTTCAATTGCTGATTTTTTTGTTACAGGCATAAATTCCTCCTGATATTTTTATTTTGAAAGAGCAGCTGCAATGTCTTTTAGAACATCCATCGTCTCTTTTTTTGCATTTGTAGCAGGCTGATCCTGAGGAGCTACTTTGAATTTTTGAGATTTACTGAATGCCTGGTCTGTCGGAAGAATGAAAAAATCTATGCCGGGCATTTTCATTGCCTTAAATTTTGCAAGATTGTCATTCTGCTGAGCAATTCTGGCATCGTACCCGTTTAATATAATCTTAGAAAGGACAGGTTTGTTGCCAAGCCGCATGTCTTTTTTTATCTGTGCAAGGTTGTTTGTAAAGATTGTGAGTCCGTCTACGCTGAACTGATTGAGCTGAAGAACTGGAACAACTTCATCGCTTGCGGCAAAACATGAACGTTCAATTGCTCCGAGTGCCGGAGAGGTATCGATTACGCAGTAGTCAAATATTTTTGCAAGTTCTGGAATTATGTCATCGGCAATATGATAAGGCTGTTTTGTTGCTTCTGCAGATTCCTGATATGACCTGAGGGTTCCTCCTAAACCCGCTGTTGGAAGCAAAAAAAGATTTTGAGAAAGTGTTTTTGCAATGCATTGTCCAAGAGGAGCTTTTCCTGTAAGAGCGTCAGAAAATTCATACTCAAGTTCGTTAGGTCCTATCCAGTCAGAAGCGTTTCCCTGAGGGTCTGCGTCTATAAAAATGACCTTGTGTGTTTTTGCAAGTTCAAGGGCAACGGAAACACTTACGCTTGTTTTTCCTGTTCCACCCTTTTGAAGAGCGAATGTGATAGTTTTCATTTTTTCCCACCCAAATGATTTATGCATTTATTATAACTAGCATTTAGTGAAATTGTCAAATTTTATATAAAAAATAATAAATATTTAGTGATAGCATAACTAAACGATAACTAAAAAATATATAAAAATTTAGTGAAATCACTAAAAATATACTAAAAAATGATGTACAAAAATATACGTCCAAGGATTGGTTGTAACAGACTTTTTTTGAAAAAACGTATTATATGTTGATATAAGTCATGAATCGCTCTGCGTCAATATATGAGCGTTTTGGAGAAGGTTTTGAACAGGAGAATTTTTAGAATGTATCAATTTTGTATTAAAAAGATGAAAGCAATATTAAGTATTCATTCACTAGGAATTAGTAAAGTTTTAGCGAAAGTATTAAAAAATAGTAAAAAATAAACTAAGAAATAGTTATAAAATTATGAAATAACTAAGAAATAGTGAAGTGGTATAAAAAAATAGTTACACTTTTGAAATATGAGTAATTAATAATTCAGAAAAAATAGTAACAGTTTTGAAATGGCTTTAAGAAAAAATCTCTTTAAAATGGTTACAGAATTGAAATGAATGTGGTTCTTATTTCAAAAGTGTAACTGTTTATTTAATTTTATTTTGCATTATGAATGTGATATAATTTTGCAACATTGATTGTTTTAAAGGTTTTAATATGATTCGGAATAGTGGACATGCAGATCTTCCATTACATACAGGAACGGTTCCAAGATGGCTTGCAGACAGAATGATGGTGCTTGGAACTCTTATTACGGAATCTCTTGTTGAAAATTTTGGGCCGGATGAAGTGCTTGTCCGTTTAAGTGATCCGTTGTGGTTTCAGTCGTTTGGTGCAGTTATGGGAATGGATTGGCATAGTTCAGGTATTACGACAAGTGTAATGTATGCATTAAAACGGGGATTGAATCCACGTGCAAAAGAACTTGGTATTTATGTTTGCGGTGGACGCGGAAAGTATTCACGAATGACTCCGAATGAACTTTTGGATATTGCAGGAAAAGAAGGACTTAATGGCGATGAACTTGTAAGAAACAGCAGGCTTGTTGCAAAAGTAGACAATAATGCGGTTCAGGATGGATTTCAGCTTTATCAGCACAATTTTATTATAACTAAAACAGGCAATTGGACTGTTGTTCAGCAGGGAATGAATGGAGCCGAAAAAAAGGCCAGACGGTATCACTGGTGTTCGGCAAATTTACGTTCATTTGTGGAAGAGCCGCACAGTGGAGTTGTCGGAGATAATCGTGGAAAAATTCTTAATCTTACGGATATACAGGCAAGGGAAGCCAGAAACAGCATTCTTGAAATGAGTCGTGAAGAACCTGAAAGAATGCTTCGCGAAATTGTTCAGATTGGAAAACCTGCAAGTCAGATTATTTTAATGCAGAACGGAAAGCCTGCCGGGGGCGTTACGGGGGCGGGAGCCCCTGTAGAGGGGGTAGCGGACAAGACAAAAACTTGGCTTGGGAGCGAGGGGGAGACTTACCCCTCTGTGCAGAAGGGGTTATTTCCAGAATTTGAAGAAGAGGAACGTTCGATTGTTTTGCCTTCGCATCACGAAGTGCTTGCTCAGGATGTAGATTTGAAAAGGCTTGGGGGAGTGCTTGTAACGGCGTATGAAAGTCAACCGAAAGATTTTGAAAGTCTTATGCTTACACCGGGTCTTGGTCCTAGAACTTTGCAGTCGCTTGCTTTGGTTAGTGAAGTGATTTATGGAACCCCGAGCCGATTTACGGATCCTGCCCGTTTTAGTTTTGCTCATGGCGGTAAGGACGGGCATCCTTTTCCGGTTCCGCTTAAAATTTATGATGAATCTATAAGAATTTTGCGGGACAGTATAGAAAAATCGAAACTTGGATATAAGGATAAGTCTGACTGTATAAAGAGGCTTCATGCGGTTGCTCTGAATGTTGAAAAAAACTGTGCGCCAGAAGTTGATTTTGATGCAGCCTTACGGTACGAAAGGGCACATTCTGCGGAATGGGACGGCAAAACTGTATGAATTATATGGAGTCAGAGGAAGATTGTTTTAGACGAGAGAAAATCTTTATGGAAAAGATTGTTGGATTTATAGAAAATGTAGCTTATAATGAAATAAGCACAAATAACTGAAAGTTTTCAGGAGAAGTAAAATGAAAAAAAGTTTAATGTTATTATTTATTCTATTCAGCATTTTCACAAGTTGTTATTCAAACGGCAAACAAAATGATACAACATTTGTTTCTTGTTCTTTTGACAAGAGTGCAGATCAAATAATTCTGTCAAATTCAAACGAAACCTATAAATTATCTATCTGGTTGTATGGAAAACAAATTGAATCTGGTGAATATCAGGTTTTGGGAAGCGACAATGAATCACAACTTGAAGGCGAACTGCTGATGAATAATTCTATTAGAGATGTAAAAACAACTTTGTTCATAAATTATTCGGACGGCATAATAAAAGTTTCTGGTTCTGCGCAATTATACAAACCAAACAGCATTCAAAAAAGCGGCGAAATTATTGATTTTTCTTATGAAGGAAAACTTACAAAATATTAACCGAAGTTTGTTAGTCGAAAATGCGAGGGGAGGGCGAAACCATGAAAAATGTTTACGAAGAATGTCCTGTTTTTGAAAATGAGCGATGGCTTTTGCGTTTTGTAGAAAAATCTGATTCGGAAGATTTGCTTAAGGTGTACGGAGACAAAAATGCGCTTCCGTTTTTTAACAGCGACAACTGCGACGGCGACAATTTTTATTATCACACAAAAGAACTTATGGATAAGGCTATAGATTTCTGGCTTTATTCTTACCGTGAAAAGTGGTTTGTACGCTGGGCAATTATTGAAAAGTCAACAGGAAAGGCGATTGGAACTATTGAATCTTTCAAGCGGCTTTCGGAAGATTTTGCGAATGAATCTGGAGTTTTACGGCTTGATGTAGGAAGTGCCTGGGAGCGGGCGGATGTTTTAAAAGAAATCATGTCGCTTATTGTTCCACATGTTTTTGAAATGTTTGACTGTAAGCAGGTTATTACTAAAGTTCCGATTTATGCGGTGGAACGAGCTGCTGCGGCAAAAGACTTTGGCTTTGAAAAAACAGACGAACTTCTTGTAGCAAAAGATGGAGTGGCTTTTAACGGATACTGTGTTTTCGGAAAAGAATAAAATGAAAATCTTATTTTTTGATGTAGGTTATACTCTTGTAAACGAAGATGACGTTTGGAAAAAACGTTGTCAGATGCAGGCTGAAACTGTTGAGGCAAAAAATCTTGGACTTACGGCAGAAGATATCTATCATGAAATAGAAATTGCTTCTATTTTGCGAAAACCTCAATTCCGAACGGTTATAAATAAGTATAATTTTAAAGAAGTTGCTCCATATCAAACTGAACTTGAAAAATTATATGAAGAAACGCCTGAAGTGATTAAAACGCTAATCCAAAAATACAAGCTTGGCATAATTGCAAATCAGCTGGATGGTTTAAAGGAACGTCTTGACGAGTTTGGTCTTATTAAATATTTTGAGTATATTATATCGTCCTGGGATGTTCAGGTGATGAAGCCTGATATCAAGATTTTTGAATACGCCCTGAATCTTGCAAAATGTAATCCCCATGACACATGTATGATTGGTGACCGTCTTGATAACGATGTTCTTCCTGCAAAATCTCTTGGAATGAAAACAGTCTGGATAAAACAAGGTTTTGGGGCACTTCAACAACCTCTGTCAAAATCAGAAGAACCAGATTACACAATAAATAAACTTTCCGAGTTGTTGAAGATATTTTAATCTTGAACAGCGAGCAGGGCAAACGCATTATTTAAATGCCTTTACCTAAGAAAAATGCGGGAGGGAGAGGGGCGAATTTC
>CAMOWQ010000014.1 GCA_946628495.1 uncultured Treponema sp.
AGTTCATCGCCCTCTCAAGGCGGAGAGACGGGTTCGACTCCCGTAGGAGCTATTTCCTTTTAAGATGCCTTTTAAGAAAAAGCGGCATCTTTTTTTTATCTTTTAATTTCTTTCTGTTTTAATTACTTCCTTTTTTTGATATACTATAATTCTATGGAAAACAAACAATTTGATTACATCATTATTGGCGCTGGTCCTGCAGGACTTTCTTCTGCCCAGTACGCAGCAAGAGGCGGCTTAAAAGTCGCCGTTCTGGAAGCCTCTTCTTCCGGCGGACAGGTAATGCAAATTTCAGAACTTGAAAATTATCCGGGACTTTACCCTGCAACAGACGGAACATCTTTTACAGAAAACATGATAAATCAGGCAAAAGCCTTTGGCGCAGAAATATATACAGAAACTGTAACTTCTATAGACAAAAGGGGAAACCTCTTTACTGTTAAAACAAAAAATAATTCTTATTCTGCCCCAACCCTTCTTATTGCGACAGGAGCAATTCATAAAACATTGGACATTCCTGGCGAAAAAGAACTTTCGGGTCTAGGCGTTTCTTATTGTGCAATATGCGACGGTCCGTTCTTTCCAAATAAAAAAATATTTGTAATAGGCGGCGGAGATTCAGCATGTTCTGAGGCAATTTACCTTTCGGGTATTTCAAAAGACATAACGATAATTCACAGAAGAGATTCATTCAGGGCACAAAAAGCTGTCGTTGATAAAATGCTTTCGCTCGGTATAAAAACAAAACTGAATTCAATTGTCACAGAAATAAAAGGCAAACAAAAAGTTGAATCAATTGTTATAAAAAATACAATTACCGGCACGACAGAAGAAATTGCCGCTGATGCAGTATTTATTTTTACAGGAATGTCGCCACAGACAGATCTTGTAGAAATGCTTGAAAAAGACGAAGCCGGTTATATCAAAACAAACGAAAACATGGAAACGGCAGTTCCAGGACTTTATGCAGCCGGAGATATAAGAAGCAAATCACTGCGACAGATTGTTACGGCAGTAAGCGACGGTGCTATTGCAGCTCATTGTGCACAGAAATACATTCAGGAAAACTGCTGATTATCATGAAAAAACTTCTTCGCAAATGCATTTCAGCTTTATTAGTGTTCAGTTTTATTTCGATTCAAAGTTTTGCACAGGAACACATAACACTGATTTCAGACGGTACAGATTTTGAAGACAAAGAATACTCTGATATAACATTCTGGAGCGACATTCCAAACGACAAACTTGCTCAGTTACTTACAGACAGAATGACGGATGTTGAATTATATTCTCAGATTCTGATGTTCGGATGGGCAGGAGCAGAACCGCCAGAATTACTGCACCAATGGGTAGAACGTGGCTTAGGAAGTGTAAAAGTTTTTGGCTGGAACACCGACGATATTCATCTTGTTGCAAAATCAATTGGCGATCTTCAGAAAAAATCAAATTCAAACCGTTATAAAATTCCTCTTTTTGTTGCAACTGACCAGGAAGGCGGATGGATTCGACATGTAAAGGGTGACACGTCTGTTACTCCTGGAAACATGGCAATTGGTGCATCAGGATATCCTTCTGATGCATGGTACAGTGCATATTATATAAGCAAAGAAATTAAAGTAATTGGAATAAACATGAATTTTGCTCCTACGGTCGATTTGTTTACAAACCACGAATCGGCAATCATAGGAACAAGATCTTTTGGAGAAGACCCGGTAAAATCAGGTATATTGGGTGCTGCTTTTGCAGCGGGTTCAGAAGCAGCAGGTGTAATTCCAACTGTAAAACACTTTCCGGGACACGGAGATACAAACATAGATTCACACGGACGGCTTCCTGTAATAAACATCGATTTTGAAACATTCAAGAATAGAGAACTCATTCCATACCTCTTTCTTGTTCGCGAAAAAGTTCCAGCCGTAATGTCAGGACATTTAAGTTATCCAAACATAGAGAAATCTGGAGCACCTGCTTCTTTTTCTAAATATTTTCTTACAGACCTTTTAAGAGGACAACTTGGCTATGAAGGCCTTATAATCACCGATGATATGACTATGGTTGGTGCAACATCGTACGCAGGCTCTCTTTCAACTGCTTTTCAAATGGCAATAGAAGCTGGAAACGATATAATTCTTTCTTCCACAACTGCACGACTTAACGAAGCACTATGGACAAGAAATCTTGATTTAATGGCCACAGATTCCAATTTTCATGAACGTGTAAAAGATGCAGCAAGAAGAGTCATAAAAGCAAAACTTGATTATTATAAAAGCGGAAATGAAACTGCACCTTTATATCCAAACCCCGATTTAATTGATCAATATGTTCCAGACAGAGAAGGACAGAAATTTTTCCTTGACCAGGCATGTCGTTCAATTACAGTAAGCAAAATAAGCAGAGAACCAATAAAAGGCAGAGTTTTGCTTGCAGGTTCGCTATACAGTTTTTTTGCAGAAGGAAAAAAAAGGTTCCCAAAAGCCGGCGAATTTCATTTTAATTACGAAACAGGTCCAAACGAAACACAATGGGTTATAGACAACCTTCCTTCAACAGCGCAAGGTTTTGATACAATCATCCTCTGCGTTTCATCCGAAAACCACAAGAAGATTGCCGAAATATTCAGGAATTCAGGAAAAAACGTAATAATTTTATGCACAATGTCGCCTGAACTTGCAAACGGCCTTGAATGGGCAGATACGATTCTTTTAGGATACAGCTGGCGTTGTGAATATACGCTTACGGCAATGCTTGGTATTCTTAACGGTGAATTTAAGGCTGAAGGAACTCTTCCTTACAAAAAGTAATATAAGAACCTTCCTTTAAATCTTCTGGCAATTCATAAGGGCCGAATTTAACACGATGAAGGACAGCAACCTCGTTTCCAAGAACTGAAATCATTCTGCGAACCTGATGGAATTTTCCTTCAGAAATAGTAAGGCTGCAACTGAATTCATCGTGCCATACTAGATTTCCAGGCTTTGTAGTAAATGCGTTTCCTTTTTCTTCTTCGGGAAGATATAATCCTGCACAAACCCGTTCCGAATATTCTTTTTGAACATTAAACGACACAGGATTTTTTAACGTTATATTATAAGTTTTTACAACATGACAATCTGGAGCCGTAAGATCATGTGAAAAATATCCGTCATCAGTAAAAAGAAGAAGGCCCGAAGTATCGCAATCAAGACGACCAACAGAATGCAGACGGCAACCACGTTTTGGACTCTGAACAAGAGCCTGCAATTCGGGCGATAAAAGTTCATAAACAGTTTTATGAGAATCAGAAACAGCAGAACAAACATAGCCTACAGGCTTATTCATCATAAGGTAGACCTTATTTTCCACTATTACGCTCCCAGAACACGCCGTCTGAATATCCCTGAATATGATTATCGTTTTCTGCCTTATCCACGCGTTTTTGAGCCAATAAGCAATATTCTTCATTCAACTCTACGGCACAAAAATGTCGTCCAAGTTTTTTGGCTACAACAGCCGCAGTCCCGCTTCCAGCAAAAGGATCAAATATGATATCACCAGGCATCGAAGAAGCAAGAATTAATTTTGCATAAAGTTTTTCAGGCTTTTGTGTAGGATGATCTGTATTTTCGGGCATTGACCAAAAAGGAACAGAAATATCATCCCAAAAGTTGGACGGTGAAGTAAGCCTGTACTTTCCATCATCCTCAGACTTCCAGTCTTTAGGTTCGCCATCTTCCTTATACGGAGCAAGGACGCGTCGTTTCAATTTTACTGCATCTAAATTAAAACAATAATCATCTGTATTTTTTACGGCAAACCATATATCTTCCATGCCGTTTTTCCAGTTTGATTTTGCGCCACGGCCTTTTTCACGCTGCCAGGTAATTCTGTTTATAACCGTAAGTTCTTTTTCCAATGCATTCTGCAATGCAGCAGTGCATTTCCAGTCGCCGCACAAATATAAAGAACCGTCGTTTTTTAATTTACTGCATACCTGCGGAAGCCACGAAGCAAGGTATTCTTCATATTCACCCTGCGAACGCGAATTAAAAACATTGCCGTTAAAATTTTTTGTAAGATTATACGGAGGATCTATAATAATTAAATCTGCAAATCCATCCGGTAAATATGGCAGGACATCAAAAATATTTCCGTTAATAATTTTATCCTTAAAAACGGACTTCTCATAAACAGAATCTTTTGCACAAGGCAGATTATTTTCATTGTTAGATTTATTAAAAACAAGAAGTTTTTCCCTTAAAAAAGGAATTTCATTATCCTGAAGCATCAGAGTTTTATTTCTGCCTGCACGTTTCTTTTCATTCATAGTTATCCGCCAATAAATTAGAAAAACAACTTTCCTGCATTTGCATCGACAGTTTCACACAATTGTTCAACTTCAATTCCGCGTGCCTGTGCAATATAATTGTATGTATGTTCAACAAGTATAGGCGTATTTACAGTTCCACGCATAGGAACAGGAGCAAGATACGGAGCATCGGTTTCGCAAAGAAGCCTGTCTTCAGGAACAAATGACAGCAGTTTTTTCATATCTTCATATTTTGATTTTTTTGTATACGTTACGCTTCCACTAAAACTTATATACCAGCCCAAATCAAGAAAAACACGGGCTTCTTCAAGTCCATAACTGTAACAATGAATTATACCTTTATTCCAGCCACAAGATTTTATACATTCTACAGTATCGTCAAATGCATCTCGCGAATGAACAATCATAGGCAGATTCATTTTCTTTGCAAGAGCAAGCTGCATTTCGAACAGTTCTTTTTCGCCTTTATATATTTCATCATTAAAATCAGATTCTGTTCTTCCGTCTGCTCCAGTCGGATTCCAGTGATGATCAAGGCCGCCTTCTCCAATTGCAATTATTTTTTTATTGATTGAAACCCTAGAAGCATTATTTTCCGCTTGATTATCATCGGAAAACGAATCAGAAATCTGATTTTCAAGATTTTGAACACATTCAACTCTATTTTTTATTTCTTCAATATCCGGCCAGATTCCAGCACTAAAATAAACAAAATCAGATGCTTTTTTTTGCAAATCAGCATCCTCAATCTTATTCAGTGCAAGGCGTACACAATTTTGCCGTGCGTTTAAATCTCCGGCCTTTGTACCAATATCAAGCCCGAATTTACAGTTACGTTCTGCCATACGGGAAAGAATTTTATACCCTTCCCCGCCGGTACGCTCTTCTATTAAAGAAAAATGAAAATGAGTATCAGAAAACATTTTTAACCTCAAGAATTAAATGTTGTTTTACATTTTAGATTAAACCTTAAATTGGTCAACCTGTTCTCCAATTCTTGAGATTGCATTTTCCATTCGCTCTGAAATATCAGAAAGTTCGCTTCCCGTTCTATTAATCTGAGAAGCGCCTGCAGACATTTCTTCCATACCATTTTTAATTGTATAAGTTGCATCCTGAAGTTTGCGAATTTCCTGAAGAATTGCCTTATTTCCTTCTGCCATTTCATAAGAAGAGGTTCTAACTTCCGAAGTACTGTTATTCATTGCATGAAGAGCATCAGAAATCTGTTTAGAACCTTCCCTCTGTTCTTCCATGGAATTTGTAATTTCCTGAACAAGTCCATTAGTTCTATTAATTCCGCCTGAAACTTCGCCAAATGCACTTCTTGCAGATTCAGAAGCAGCAACCATTTCATTAATACTGTCTATAATCTTTTTAAGCTGATTTCCAATAGAATTTGACTGTGATGAAGAAGATTCTGAAAGCTTACGAATTTCATCGGCAACAACGCTGAATCCTTTTCCTGCTTCACCTGCATGTGCAGCTTCAATTGCAGCATTCATTGCAAGAAGATTTGTCTGTTCTGCAATATTTGAAATAACGGCATTTGCTTCCTGAAGAGCCTCTGATTCTGATTCAATAATTTCGATTTTATTAGAAACGTCATCCTGTTTTTGAAGTCCTTCAATAGCTTTCTTTTCAAGTTCATCGAATTCAACAGCCATTTTACGAACTGAACTATTAACTGAATTAATATTACCAATCATTTCTTCTACAGCCGCAGATGCCTGTGTAACAGCCGCAGACTGTGTTTCAATCATATTGTTAAGAGAGTCAATATTCGAAGCAATTTCGTTTACAGCTCCTGCAGTTTCATTTACACTGTCATTCTGAACACCAATATTTTTGCTCATACTTTCGATATTAGCAAGAATTTCTGTAATTGCCGATGCAGTATCAGATGTACTGTCATTTAAAACCTGACCTGCTTCTACAAGTTCATTCTTAGTAGATTTTACGGCAGTCATGATATTCTGAAGTTTTTCAGAGAATTGATTAAATCCGTCTACGACACGTCCGATTTCATTATTTGATTTAATATCAATACGCTTAGTAAGATCGGCATTTCCCGTTGCAATTCCCTTAATTGATTTTTCAACAACATTAAGAGGTCTTAAAGAAAGATACACAACTATTGAAGAAATGATTACAACTATAATTATCAGCAAAATGCTGAAATAAAGCAGCATATATCCAAGTTGTTTTGCCATAGAAGATATTGTTGCTTCCTTAAGATTAACCACAATATTCCATTGAACCAGAGAAACAGGTGTATAAATTGTAAGAACCTTTCCAGCATTCGGGTAATTACCCCAGAAAGATTTTTCATTTGCTTCTATTTTTTGATTCAAATTATCCAGATACCATTGATTTTCAGATTTTCCGAAATCAACAGAGGTCATTACTGAATCACCAACTTTACCAATAATAATACCGTTTCCTGCAATCAACAAGGCAGAACCGCTGTTTCCCATGTTAATACCGTCAAGAAGGTTTGTAAGATGTTTTATATCAACAACTGCACAGAAAAATCCGATATTTTTGCCATTCTTTTTAACGGCACGGCTGATATGAACTACAGTTTTTCCATTTGTTTTTGAAGTTACAGGATTATCAATATAACGGTCTGCACCGGCATACATAATCATCTGGAAATAATCTCTATCCAAAATATTTGTCTGTGTTCCAATATCTGAATAGAAATTTCCCTTTGCGTCTACCCAGGCTACATAATCAATTTCAGGAACACGTTTAGCTTCATGCTCACGAAGCCACTCAACGATTTGTGCCGAATCCCCAGTTTCAACAACATCTGCACTTACATAATAATCAAGATGTGTCATATAAACTTCGAGCATAGAAGACACAGATTCAGAATAACCTTTTGCAATATCAACATAACGATTGGCATTAAGCTGTTCGACACGGTTCTTTATTGCCTGAATAACATAAGAAGTTTCCAGCAAATTAAGAACGATCATAACAGAAGCAATTACGCTTGCCAACATAACAAAGAGTTTACCTTTTTTCACATTTTGAAACATAATACATCCTTAAACTCTCTCAACAAATTTTAATTTAAATTAATTATAACCCACAAAAAAAATAAAACAACCTTAATTTTTCAATGAAACAGCTTTTGAAAAATCAGGTTGTTTTATTTAGCAGAATAATTATTCCCAGCCGAATGTTGCAGGCGGCTTGTTTGTTGCATCAAAATAAAGGGCATCGACAAAAGGAAGGGCCGCAATATCTTTTACAATTTTTTCCATTAAATCACCAGGAAGCATAGCAAAGCGGGCTGTCATTACATCTTCGGAACAAACAGGGCGCAATACAAAAGATGCATGTTCAGAAGAAGATGCGTAAGGCAAATCAATTGTAAGATGCTGGAAAATCTGATTATCCCAGCCGTTCTGGTGAAGATGTGTAAGAACGATATTATCAACTTCACGAAGCCGATCGAGTCTTCGTTTATCACACCAGGCATTCTGCAGCTGTAACATGTCATCTGTAACCGACGGATTTTGATACAGTTTGATGCAGGTTCTGTTTATATATTTTGCAGCATTGGTTATTGCAGAAGAACAGGCTTCGATTTTTTCACGTTTTTCCGGGAAGTGGTAGAAACCGTTTCCAGTAGCCTTAAACTGTAAAACAGCAGGGAATCTGTATGTTCTGAAATCGCCCTGAACACCTACAGAACGAACCGGAAGAACTGAACGCTTTAACGAAGCCGTACATTTTTCGCAGAACATATCAAGCGTTACAGAATCAAGTTCTGTTTGAGCAGCAGCAAGTTCCGAAGAATCTTTTTCTGTCCAGTTTTTCTTTTCAAAACAAAGTACGTTTATAGAAAGACCTGGGCCTGGGAACGGATGACGCATTACAAGTTCGTCAGGAAGCCCGAGTTTTTTACCAACGGCACGAACTTCATCTTTGTACAAATCTTTTACAGGCTCAATAATAAGACCTTTTGCAATCAAATCCTGAATACCCTGCACACGGTTATGATGAGTTTTGATTGTATTTGAATTTTTTGTTCCGCCCGACTCAATAATATCAGGATAAAGGGTTCCCTGTGCAAGCATCCATTCAGATTCATCAAGATTCTGTTTTGCAACAACTTCGTTTCTTACAGTGATGAAATTTTCACCGACAGCCATGCGTTTTTTCTGAGGATCAGTCAAACCGGAAATTGCCTTAAGGAATGATTCAGATGCATCTTCCACAATAAAATTGGTAAATCCGAATTTACGGTAAGCATCTGCAACATTATGAGATTCATTTTTTCTCATAAATCCGTTGTCGATATGAAGGCCAAGAACTCTTTCCTGACCGAGAGCTTTGTTTAAAAGTGCAAATGTAATTGTAGAATCAACACCGCCGCTTAAAAACAGAAGAACTTTTTTTCCTTCGGCTTCTTTTTTAATATTTTCGATTATTGTCTGAAGAACAGTATCCTGATCCCAGTTTTTTTCCATGCCGCAGTAATCTGCAAAATTCTGAAAAATCTGATTTCCGCACGGAGTATCTTTTACTTCACAATGGAACTGTAAAGAAAAACGCTTTTTTTCAAGATTCTGCGTCGCTGCAAACTGACAGTCTTTTGTAGAACCAACGGTTTCAAATCCGTCACCAAGCTGATACACACCATCCTGATGACTCATCCAAACCTGCTGAACAGGTTCAATACCCTTAAAAAGAGGGGAAGTAACATCCGGATTTAATTTAAGCTGTGCAAATCCAAATTCGCCCACATCAGCTTTTTTAACTTTGCCGTTGTAACCAGTCTGAACAATATAATGTCCGTAGCATAAACCAAGGATAGGAATATCAAGTTCAAGGATTTTCTGATTAAATTCCGGAACCTTATCATCATAAACTGAACTTGGACCGCCGGAAAAAACAATGCCTTTTGTATCGGTAAAAGTTTCGAGCGGTGCAGAAGGAAGTGCAATTTCAGAATAATATCCCAGCATACGGAAACGTTTAGCAATAAGATGTGCATACTGAGAACCAAAATCAAGAACTACAATTTTAGATCGTGCCATATTTCTTTCCTTTTGAATCTTTTCAATATAATATCAGAAAATGCAACTAGTTCCAATGATTTTGATGATTTTTAAAAATGATTAATTTTTTTCTAAACTATTTTTCCATAACACCGATAAAAAGGGTATGGTATGTAATCGTTTTGTTAAAAATCTGAATGACGGTTACAAGGGGAAAATATGGAACAGAAGAAAACCTTATGGATTCTTGTCGGGGTCGGAATATTTTTGGCTATAGTGATTGGTTCCGCCTGCATTTTTTACACACCATCTGCACATTCAGTACCAACGGTAACAAATATTTCGCCTGTTGAAAAAGCAGGAACTTCGGGATGGGTACAAAATTCTTCAAACACCTCCCTGCCTGAAGAATCTGAAAATAATGAGCAGATTGTTTCTGTTCCTGCAACAAATGTTTCTGATATGTTCGTTATTTCCGAAAACACATCGGTTTACGGTATGAATCAGCAGGTTCAGGAACCAAAAACCATTGATTTAAATGCCCTTAAAAATGAACTTAGTGCTGCAATTGGAAGCGAACAGAAATCTCAGAATATAAACATCACTGTTAATGTTCCTGAAAATACAGGAAAAACATTTGAAACAAATTATTCAATTAATCAGGAAACAGTTTCTGTTCAAGAAACAGAAAAAGAACAACCTGTAAAACAGCAGCAGCCTAAAAAGACGGAGTCTGCTAAAACTCAGGAACCAAAGAAAACTGCTGCAAAACCTGCCAAGACAGCACAGCCAAAATCTACAGGTACAAAATCTGAAACAAAATCAACAACCAAACCTGCAGAAACACAGAAAAAAGTCGTACAGTATTGGGTACAAGTTGCAGCATTCTCAAACAAAAAATCTGCCGAAGATGCACGTTCATCTCTCGACGCAAACAAAATTCCTTCTGACATCTTTACATATAAAGATAATAAAGGAAAACTTTTCTACAGAGTACGTGTTGGTCCTTACACAACAAAAAGCGAAGCTGAATACTGGCGTACACGTATAATGAAGATTGCAGAATTTTCTGATACAGAAAGTTATGTTACAAGCACAGAAACTGCACAGAAATAACAAAAATTTCTTGAATAAGGTCACAATTTTTTTGCTTTTTTTATAAAAATTCTGGCAATTAACTTTATATGAAACCCCTAAAGTTAATTGCCTTTTTTCTTTTAAATGCATTTTTCTGCTGCTACGGATTTTCGGCAGACACAGACAGCATAAATTTTTCAGCTCCAGTTTACGGAACAAAAATTATTTTCCCTGTTATAAAAGCAAACTTGTATGCCCGCGGCCTTGAATCAATAGTTTCGGGCATAGAAATATCAAGTGCCGGTTATATAAAAAATGCAAATCTTTCGGTAAAAGCCGGAAATCTGTCTAAATCAGGCGGCATGTCCTTATTAACTTCCCCTGCCCTTTCAAAACCTGCAACTCCTTTTTACAACGGTACTTTCATTCCCAAAGCAATATTATCATCACTCCCGGGAAATACGTCTTTCAACAGACCTTTCGGCACATACATATACGGAAGTTTTAATAAAAAATCTGAAAAGAAGTTTCAAAAAGGCATTTTTTCATTTTTTGCAGACGAAACAGGAATATATTCAGGCTCTTTTATTTCCCAATTCAATATTAAAAGTTTTAAGATGCATTTAAACTTTATTACAGGTCTTTTTCCTTATGATGAAAACACTTTTACTTCATATTACACGAAAGATACTTTATACAACACAGACCTTTATTTTCCTGAAGGGCAGCATTTTTGCTCAAGCCTTCAGTTTTCTTTGCAGAATAAAAAATTCAGTACAATATTAACTGCAGGCTTTTTTGAATCTCCATTTGATACAATTGATGACACACTCCGTCTTGAAACAAAAATCGCTCTTAATAAAACCCAGTTTATTTTTTCATTTTCAGGCATAAGACTTTTAGGAAATATCAACTTTAATGAAAACAACAATATTGTAAATCATTTTTATATTTTAACGGCAAACGAACATATTATAAAAACAGGCATTCAGATAATTGCAGGTATTCAGAAAAGCTTCATGCTTATATTACGCACTCCACTTTTATGCAAGGCAGGCATAACAGCAAGTGCCGAAAAACAAATATTTGATAACACATCAAACATCCGGATATGCACAGGACTTCAAGCTACGGGCTTTTTTTCGCGGCATATTTTTACAACTACAATCGATTTTAAAACTTCTTCTGAAACTGAATTAGAAAAACTTTCATTTAGCCTAAAAAATTATTTTTATATGCAGAAACTTACACCTGCAATAAACCTGAATTTTCTCATAAAACAGGACAATAATCTTTCGGAAAAAATATCATTTTCCTTCATAACAGGAAAAAAAATTAATCTGAAAACAGGAATTGAATGTACTCTTTTACAAACAAAAGGCGATTTTTTGCCGCCAGCATTTTCTGCAAGCATAGAAACAAAAATTTCATTCACTAATTTAATAATAACAGGAAAAATCAATGCATCTTTTTAACAATCGAGTCAACATTGTAAAATCAATTATGACGTTTAAAAAGGAATTTTGGCAGATTAAAAATAAGTGAACAGAAAACAATCAACATTAATCCGCACGCGCAAGACTGATTAAATCTATACGCGCCTGCAAGCTGATATGTATACAACGACAAACTTGTAAAATCAGGAATTGAAAGGACAAGAGGAAGCGTTGCATCGCCGGCACTTATTGCAAAACAATATCCAAACGCCGAAAAAAGCACTTTTTTACACGAAGGAAGATACACTCGAAGAATAACATCCGCTTTATTTCTTGAAAGGAGCATTGCCGCCATATCAGTTTCAGCCGTAATCATATTAATACCATTCTGGCATTGTCTGTAGGCAACCGGCCAATATAAAAAAGACTGTGCAATTATAAGAAGAAAAACCGTTCCATTGCGAAAAATAATCGTAAGAAGCCATGAAACAACAACAGAAGAAATTGCCATCGGTACAAGAGGAAGTGTCTGATAAAACACATCCGTCTGTTTTAGCTTAAGCCTTATCCCTACGGAATATAAAAAACCGATTAACGTACACAAGAGGCCTGTTCCTAATCCTGTAATAAAGGTTGTAAAAAATGCCTGTCTGAATTTTTGTGCAGTAAAAAGTTTTTTAAATTGAAGGAAAGTCCATACTGAATGCCCGTGAAATTTCTGAGAAAACGCTGAAATAACAATTGAAAACCCGGGCGCTATAAAAAACACAACAACGAGCATCATTACAGCAATAAAAAGGAGCATTTCGGTGAATATTTGAATTTTTGAAGCAAACGGAATCTTACCAATTTTTGGCATTTTTTCACGATAGAATTTTAGCCCCGGTGTATTTGTCTGAAATCTTCGAACCACAAAACTGTATAAAAACACAATAAAAACTGCTGTTACAGTTTCAAGAATTGCAAGTAAAGTTCCCTGCTTTAAATCGAACGTAGAACGTACAGAATGATATATTTCTACTTCAAGAGTCGATTTTCCAGAAGGAGAAAACAAAAGCACTATCATAAAGCTGAAAAAACAGAATAGAAAAACAGGAATTGCCGCAGCTCCAATTGCACCACTTAACTGTTTAAGCGTAATTGTAAAGAAAATCCTTTTTTCAGAAGCTCCGCACATTCTTGCCGCATTTTCCTGTTCTTTTGGTAAAGAAACCCATGCATCGTGCACAATGCCTGTTACAAGCGGAAAATTATAAAATCCCTGTACTAAAATTACACCCAGCGTTGTATATAAAAAATTGAATTCCAGAGATTTTTTATGAAAAAAGCATTTGATTATATTATTGAATGTACCGTTCATTCCAAAAAAACTGATATAACCAAGAGCAATTATTAAAGGCGGTACACAAAGCGGTACGGACGTAAACAGAAGAAGCAGCTTACGTCCAAAAAACTGGCGTCTGGAAGTAAAATATGCGGTCAGCGTTCCAATAAGGACAGCTATCAGGGTTGAAAACAAAGCTGTATAAATCGTATAGAAATACACCCCGAACATATCAGACTTCCAGACTTACTGCTAATATTTCAATGTTTTAGCAGGAATTAAAGCTGCAGTCTTATAAGAATCTGGAAGCTTTACATTTTTATTAATAGGGAACATCCACTGTGTAAGAGGTATTATGTTCTGAGCATCTTCACTGATAAGAAAATCAATGAATTTCTTTGCACCTGCAACATTTTTTGAAGATTTTAAGATTGCAGCACCTTCAACCTGCATTACATGACCATCAGAAAATTCCAATGCCTTAAACTGATCACCTTCGCCGTATTCAACGTGATAAGCAGGACTTGTTGTATAACTTATTACGAGAGGAGCCTCACCATCAGTAAACATACCATAACCAACACTCCAACCAGGTGATACTGTAAGAACAGATTTTTCAAGACGTGACATATAATCAGAAGACTTGTCTCCATAAACAGCTTTTACCCAGCAGTCAAAACCAAGCCCTACAGTACTTGTTCTCGAATCCATAAGGATAACTTTTTTCTTGTAGATATCCTTTGTCAAATCTTCAAGGCATGTTGGAGCAGGAACGTCTGACTGTGTATTATAGATGAATGCAAAATGACTGTAATCATAAGGAGTTAGAATCCATTTTTTTCCATTTAATTCATCTGACATTCCCTTAATCAGAACCGAAGCATTAGAAGGTTTATATTCAAGGAAAAGATCTGTATCTTCAGCCTGCTGTGCGAGATTGTTATCCAAACCGATAAGAACATCTGCAACAGGATTGTTTTTTTCGAGGATTGCCTTAGTCAGAACTTCTACACCATCCTGGCAGTCTTTGTAAGTAACAGTTATACCTGTTTTTTCCTTAAAAAGACGGGCAATTTCAGGACCCGGTCCCCATTCACCAGAAAATGAATCATAGGTGTAAACAATCAGTTCTTTTGATTTAGCATCATCTGCATTAGAAACTGAAGACTTTTTTTTGCAGCTTACAAAAGAAGCGCAAACCAATAAAGAAACACAAAAGATAGAAAAAATTAACGTTTTTTTCATGTCTTCCTCCGCCGGTATTACCCGGATCAGGTTTTAGGGTATATTCTCAGCGCAACCTGTAAATCTTAAAAAGAATTACAGGCTTTTGACATTTCGGCCAACGGCAGAAATGTCATGCACCCCTGTCATGATTAATAAAAAGAATGAAATTAATTAAAAGAAGATTTCAGTTCCGACATAAAGAAGAATCTTACTTACATCAAGAACCCATTGATTAAGCTTATTAGTTTCTGTAATAACAACAGGAGACAATTCCTGCTTGTAGCGTCCATTTACAACAAAAGTTACGTCTTCTATAAGATAATATCTTACGCAGGCACCTACAACAAAAGTAGTAAAGAGATTCATTCCTTCTGTACTAAAATCATTCATATAGTACATAGCATAAGAATCATCTTTTTTATCTTTAGAAGTTTCTCCTACAGCCATACATAATCCGATTCCGGCACCACCACCAAATCCTATGTTACCAAAACGGAAATTAACCCATGGCATTAAATCTAATTCGCCAATACCAATCAAGCTTTTGTAAATTTCAACTTCACCTGAATATCGGTCTTCTCCATTCATTGAAATGAATGAAAACATAAGATTTGCATCACAATTCAAACCTACTGGTCCAATAAGGTCCATAAACATATTTGTACCAAAACCAAAAGTCAAATAATTATATGGTTCTTTTAAATTATATTGTGCAGTACTATTAAGTCTATGCATTGTTGTTCCTGCATCCATTCCGGCAATAAAATTGTATCCGTAAGACATTTCTGCAAACATACTTGTACTTACAAAAAAAGCAAGAACAGAAACAATCAGAAGTTTTTTTCTAAACATATTTTTCTCCTACAAAATAAATATAAAAATCTCTTAAAAATATAGCACAAATATTCATGTTTGGCAAAACACCAGAATGTCATGCAAAACAGCCAGAAAACTTTATTAAAGATTTGATTTAATGGCAGAAAGAAGTTCTGAATATTCAGTAAATGCCGGGAACTGCGGATAATCTTTTATAATCTGTTCTGTAGAACGGAAAAGGAATCCTGCTTTAGAAGCTTTTATCATACCAAGATCATTAAAGCTGTCGCCGGATGCAATTGTTTCAAAACCGATTGACTGCAATGCTTTTACAGTCGTAAGCTTGCTGTTTTCGCAGCGCATTTTATAGCCTGTAATCATTCCTTCAGGAGAAACTTCCAGTGAATTACAGAAAATTGTAGGCTGACCGAGTTTTTCCATAAGAGGAGCCGCAAACTGCGAGAATGTATCACTTAGAATAATAACCTGACAGATTGAACGGAGTTCATCAAGGAATTCTTTTGCGCCAGGAAGAGGTTCAATTTTTCTGATTGTATCCTGAATTTCTTTAAGTCCAAGATTATGTTCTTTCAGAATATTTATTCTGAATTTCATAAGTTTGTCATAATCCGGTTCATCGCGGGTTGTCCGTCTTAACTCAGGAATACCAGTTGCTTCTGAAAAAGCAATCCAAATTTCCGGTACAAGTACACCTTCCAAATCCAGGCATGTAATTACCATTTTCTTCTCCAAATACAAAATAATGCAGGTCTGCCTGTCCGGCAAAACTTTATACTAAAATACTGAATTTGAGTATTTATGTCAAAAACAATTTATTTACGACCTGCAAGTCCACGTTTAAACTGAGGAATTCTTGCACATGCCGTTGTATCAAAGCCCGTTCGGTCTCCGCGTTTTAAGAAATGATATGCAACACCGGCAATCATTGCACCGTTATCACCACACAATTTTAACGGTGGAAATATGCAGTTTAAATCAGAACGTTCTGCAAGCATTGCCCTTAAACGTGAATTTGCCGCAACACCTCCACCACAAACAACAGTTTTTAATCCTGTATCATCGGCTGCACGCAAAAGTCGTCCTACAAGAGTCCTGACGGCAGTTTCCTGAAATGCTGCACACATATTTTCTATTGTATGTTCTGCGCCCGGTTTCCAGAATAAATCACACTGATGAATAACCGCAGTCTTTAATCCGCTGAAAGAAACGTCATAGCGATGTTCCTCTTCGTCAATTTTAGGAACAGGAAAAGCTGCTGAATTCGGATCCCCATCTTTTGCAAGATTATCGATTATAACTCCTCCCGGATAGCCGAGTCCGTAAAATTTAGCAACTTTATCGAAAGCTTCTCCGACAGAATCATCGAGTGTTGTACCAAGAATTTCCAGATCATCAAAATTATTAACCTTACAT
The DNA here is from genome assembly GCA_946628495.1 of uncultured Treponema sp. Lineage (GTDB taxonomy): Bacteria > Spirochaetota > Spirochaetia > Treponematales > Treponemataceae > Treponema_D. The sequence continues at coordinate 16,639 of CAMOWQ010000014.1, forward strand.
ATAATTGTATGACCACCAGAAACCAAAAGTCCAAGATACGGATACTGAATATCGTTTACAAGATGTGCTGCATAAAGATGTCCAAGCATATGATTAACTGCAATAAAAGGTTTCTGAGTAGCCCATGCCAGTGTCTTGCCGAATGTAAAACCGACAAGCAGAGAGCCCATAAGACCCGGGCGGTTGGTTGCAGCGATTGCATCAACATTATCAAGAGTAAGGCCTGATTCAGTCAAAGCCTGACGTACAACAGGAAGAATCCATTCAGCATGTTTACGGCTGGCAATTTCTGGAACGACGCCCTTATAAATCTGATGAAAAGGAATCTGCGTTGCAACTACATTGCTTATAATAGTCTTTCCATCTTCTACAATTGCACAGGCTGTTTCATCGCAGCTTGATTCTATACCAAGTACTTTCATAAAAACCTCTTTACAAAGCTATATTTGCTACCTATTTTATTTTCTGCCATTACATTTCGAAACTACGGTAAAAACATATCCCTTTGAAACAAGCTCAGGATAGATTTCTTCAAGGATTGCAGGCAATAAATCAGCAGACCATATATGACCAATCAAAATTGCAGAACCATTTTTATTGGCAATCTTTATTCCCTTATTAATTTCTCCCAAAACAGCTTCTCTTGTTTTTACATTATCAAGAAAAACATTCCTTTCGTAGTAAGAATATCCCATTTCTGAAGCAACATAAGGAACCTTAGTTTCGACATTTGTTCGTGAATCAAGAAAATATATACCTTCTTCCGAGGCAACTTTCAAGACCACCGCCATTTTTTCTGCATCAGCCGTTATTGCAGAACCTTCATGATTATTCAATCCTTCTATAGGACCGATTTCCATGATATTTCTAAAAAGCACTGAAATTATCTGTTCTTCGTCCATGTCAGGAGTTATTGCACCCGGTCCCGGATTTACATTTGCATTAATTGCCTGCATCGGCTGATGAAGAATAAGTTCTTTTCCTGCCTGTCGAACAGCCTGTGCCGCCTGAACTGAATGAGAAAGTCCTGGAAGTACCGCAACTGTAAAAGGAAACGGCATTTTTAAAAAACGTTCAAGCTGATTAAGATTCTGGCCGCCATCATCAAAAACAAAAACAAGCTGCGCTTTATTAACCGCGGGAGGAAACATATTGCTCTTTTGAACGACAGAAGCAGGAACTTCTGCAGGCTTCTTTTCCTGAACAGCAGGCTTTGTTTCTGCTTTAGGCTTTTCATTCTGAACGCCAGGCTTTACTTCGTCAGAACGTCTTTTTTCATTAACAGAATTCTTTTCTTCACTTACAGGCCTTTTTTCATCGTTTTCAGTTCTTTTTTCTTCTAAAGCCTTTTTTTCATTTTCAGCCTTTTTTTCACTAGCTGCAGGTCTTTTTTCGTTGTTCACCTGTTTTTTTTCTTCGCTGGCAGGCTTTTTTTCCTCTACAGGAGGTCGTATTTCAACCTGCGGCTTTTTATCCAAAGGCTTTTCTTCAACAGTATTTTCAATTGTCTTTGAAACTTTTTTTTCTTTATTACTATCTACACCAGCTGATTTTATTGATATAAAAAGCAGCACAAGGCATACCAGAATTACGGCAAGACAAAGAAGAATAATTCGGCTTGCCGGAATCTGAACTTTTCCTTTCTGAAATTTTGATTTACGGGACTTTTTCTTCTGTCCACTTTTTTTAGATACAGTTTTCCTCGAATTTTCCACGTGTCTCATTCTAGCGTTTTACTATTGTATATTCAAATTTTGCCTGAACTTCGTATTCAGCAGCATCAAAACGCCAGAATACAAGTTGAGATTTTATTTCATTACGTACAGGAACAGGCAAACTTGATGCAGGTTCAAACGTAATATTTGTAACGTTTCCATTCGGCTGAATATAAAACGAAATTGTAACAGTAACAGACGTTGTAATCTCCCTTGCATTTTCCGGAGAAATCGTAATTGAAGCTGTTGCAGGTTCTATAAGTTTCCTGCTTTTTTCATCAGAAAATTTTATATCGATTTTACCGCTGCCCGCTGTTTTTATAGAATCAAGGCTTTTTCCCTGACTTGCCGTTTCTATTTTAGATGCAGCATTCGTATTCTGAATTTTTGAAAGAGCATCTGAAGTTTTTGAATCCGAATGGTTTGTATTCTCAACAGTTTTTGAGGAAGTACTTTCTGACTGCACAGGTGTCGTTGCAGATTTAGAAGCAACTTTTCCCGCAGCTCCTTCAATTTCATTTTTAGCAGCGACTTTTCTAGGAACGTCAGTCTGTTCAAAAGATGAATCGGCAGATGATTCTGAATCACCGAAAATTTTTGAAAAATCGACAGGCTCTTTATTCTTTTTACTTGCCTGAAGTTCTGCCCATAATTCTTCCGTACTCTTTACAAGAACAGGTTCTTCAACAGGCTGCACAGGTTCTGCTTTTTTTTCAACCTTTTTTGGCTCAGCCTTTGGTTTCTGTTCGATTTTAGGTTCAGTTTTCTTTACGGGAGCGGGTTCCGTCTTTTTCGGTTTTACCGTCTGCTTTTCCTGAACTTCAGTTTTTTTTGCAACAGGAGCAGGTTTTGGTTCTGGAATTTCAATTGGAGTTACAGCAACATTTTGAGTTTCCATAACAGGTTCAGGAGGCAAAATTTCAGGTTCTGCCGGCATCTGAACACTTTCCTGATTTTCCTGCATAAGAGGCTGTTCAGCAGGCATTGCCGCTTCTGTTTCTTTTTTTAAGTTTGAATCGGAATCTGTTTTTTCAAAAGTTTTTTCCGGAGAAGCAAGCACAATCTGGACAGTTTTTAACTTTGGCTTAGTTTTCCCTGCCGGTATAAAAATGCCGGCAATTAAAAGAATAAGCCAGAAAAGCAAAGTGCCTAGCAATGCAATAAAAGCGCTTGTATGATGAGGAATGCTGTCTTTTCCGAACAAAGGTGTCCTAATCATTTTCCGTTGCTGTCCTTAAATTAATAACCGTATATCCGCTTTCGCGTACAACATCAAAAATTTTTACAATAGTTCCGTTCGTAACATCTGCGTCAGCTTCCAGAGAAACCGGGAATTCTTCTTTTTTAGTTTTACCGGTATCAAACATTACAAGTTCTGTTTTTAACGAAGAAAAATCGACTGCCTTTTCATTAAAATACATATTTCCGTCCTTATCGGCAGAAATCGTAATTCCCTGAAAAGAAGTGCCTTCTGATGTAGTACTTCCCGGAAGATTCATTTTTATGCCGGGCAAAACTGAAAATGTCGTTGAAACCAGAAAAAAGATAATCAGCTGAAAAACAACATCCAGCATTGGCGTCATATCGACATTAGATTTTATATGCCCGTGTTTAGATTTCATTCTCATAATTTCTACACGTCTCCCTTAAAGATTTTGAACACCGTTTATCTTACTCTTCCTGATAAACGCAAAAGGAATGTCGTTACGTTTGATTCCATTTCGACAATACGCCTGTCTACACGAGAAAGAAAATAGTTATGAAAAATAACGGCTGGAATTGAAACACAAAGGCCTGCAACGGTAGTTACAAGGGCTTCTGCAATTGCACCTGCAAGCAGGGCAGGATCTCCCATTGTTCCGCCGCTTCCAAGAACACCAAATGCCTTGATATTTCCAGTTACAGTTCCCAAAAGTCCGAGCAGAGTTGAAATATTGGCAATTGTTCCAAGCGGTGTAAGAAAATGTTCATACCGCGGGATAACCATTTCCATTTCAGCTTCAACGGCTTCGCGAAGGTCGTTTTCATTCCAACGGCGGCAGTCAACGGCTTTTTTAATAACCTGAGAAGTCGGTGTATTTGTTTCTGCACACGCAACCGCACAGGCATCGTAATTTCCTGCAAGAAGAGAGCCGTTCAAATTATAAAGCAGCTTTTCATCACGTTTTTTTGTCGTATAAAAATAAATGCAGCGTTCAATAATAATGAAAGTAGCAAAAACTCCGCAAAAAAGAATTGGAATCATAAGGATTCCACCAGATTTTAATGTTGCAATGATATTCATTTTTCTTTTACTCCTGATATAAATATATTTTTTGATTTGCAAGGCAAACCAGAATTATTTTAGAAATAGAATTTTACGGCAAGACTTGCGTTTCCACTCCTTGTGATGTAATCTCCGGCATAAATACGCTCTGCACCGCTGAAAAGTTTTACGGCATCTTCTACTGAAAGAATAAGTCTTACAGCATTGTTCAAACGAACGAACGCTTCAACATCAACGACAGGCACTACATCAGCTGCATCCATACTGTAAATGCAGCTTAATCTTCCTGCCCAACGAGCCTCATCATCCTGGAAAGACAAACTCAGTGCAAAATTCTGGGCATTTTCCAAAACAGGCACTGTAATCCAGTTTGAAAACCATCTTACAGAAAGCGAGAACAATTTATAATGAAATGCAAATTCAAGATTCGTCTTTAAAATCTGTCGTGATTTCTGTTCAAAGCCATAAATACCGCTCAAACGAGACGAATCATCATATACCGGTGAAAAAACACCATTATCACCAGCAGTATGTCGATATTCAGCATTTCCCATTATACTTACAGAATATTTTAACGGAACCGAAATATCAATTTTTCCAAACCAATCAGATTCTTCTCCAGGAACATACGAAAGAGCTGTGAATTTATATTTGTTTTCAAGAGCAGCCGCATCAGTAGGTGTCGAAAGCAAACCGCCCGATGCTCCTATAGAAAGTTTTCTGTTTGAAAAATAAACCGGAACAGATGCCTTTATTCCAAGATTAAAAGGAACTAAAAAAGAAGTTGCAAAACCGTCTCCAAAAGCAATTCCTACATCACCGCCGGCACTTATTGTATCATTATGCCAGGTAAAATTTCCCGTAAATTCACCGCGGTTTATTACACGAGAATCCGTATTCAAGGCATCAAGGCTGTATTGTCCTGAAATTCCAGTATTTATATTATCGTTCGCCCATTGAGCACTAAGCACAGGCATTACATTAATAAAAACTCTGTTTGAAAGCCAGTTTCTATCTTCTGCTAAGGAAGCACTTGGAATTACATCAGAAAAAGTAGTATTATACGCGCCTTTTACATCAGCTGAAACAACAAAACCTTTTGGAAAATTCCAGTCGTAATTACAAAATGCAGAAATATTTCTGTGATTTAAATCTGTAAAATTTTCTGATTTGCTCTGAAGTCCGTCGGATGTAAAATTATAATTCGTACCGAAAAGCCACGACATATTGTTATAGCTTACGGTTTTACTGATATCCATTTTTGTTTCCGAAGAATTATATCCTGTAGAAAGCGAATGACCTGAATACGAATCGGACGCATTATGAGAAAATGCAATTGCAAAAGGATTATCTCCGCTTAAACGCTGTAACGAAAAATCACCCTTAAAAATTCCTGGAAATCCGCCTGCAATCTGACCTTCGGCAAAAATCTTTTTCTGTTCATCAGATTCGCCCTGATAAATATTTTCGCTGGAATTTTCTATGCTTATTTCAGGAAGCTGCGGAACAATCATACCGTCAGGAGCATTATATTCAATTACATCCGAAAAATCAGGAATAAGATTTTCTGAAGTTTTTGTTTCGTTACCTGTTACAACGGTCGTAAGATCAGGAAGTGCAATTTCATCACTATCCGTTGATTCCTGCGAAAAAGCCTGTTGATTCAACAGCAGCAACGCAATAATTCCTAAAACTGACATTTTTCTGCAATTCATGTTGTATTTCATAAAATTCTGTCTCCTACTATATATTATCTGAATCGAACGACATTCTCTGAATATCTGCTTTCGGGATAAAGCTGAATCAAAAGATTTGCCGTTTCCCTTGCATCGCCTTTCATACCGGCTGCCGCAAAAGCTTCTGCAGCACAATAAAGCGAATATGCCGTTTTTTCCGTATCTTCGGAAGATGCCTTGTAATATTCAGCTGCAAGCAGATAAGTTTCTGCTGCTTCCTTATCTGAACCATTTTTTCTATACCAGCCGGCAATCAAATCTGCATTAACTGCGGCTTCCGCTAATTCTGCGGGAAAATTAACCTGCTGTAGCGGAAGGAGTTGCAGCGCAAGGAGGATGCCTTCCTGTTCTGTTTCCTGCGACTGACAATATAATTTTACAAGTTCAGAACCAGTTTTTCGGCCTTTCGCAGTTTTAAGTCCACCGTTTTTTTCAAATTCTGCACTTTTCTTTGCAATTGCCGAATCTTGTCCAGATACAATTTTTTTCAACTCAGAAATTCTAAAAACAATTCCATCCGATTCTGCCTGTGCCGCAAATTTCTTTTCGAGCATTTCTGCAGCTTTTAATGCATCTTCATAATGAGCAAGACGGTAATTAGCTTCCAGAAGATTTTTATATGCCGCATAAAGATAAATGCTTGATGGATATTTTGTAACAAGCCGCGAATTCAGCATAACGCTGCGTTCAAGTTTGCCAAGTCTGAAATTGCAGTCGCCGCTGTAATACAAGGCACGTTCTGCAAAAATACCATCAACATATTTGTATATATAACGTCCGAATTTTTCTTCTGCTTTTTCGAATTCACCTTCTGCATGATATGCTTCTCCGCAACTATATAAAGCTTCCTGAGCAGCTTCGCTTTTAGCAAATCGGGTGACAATTTCTTCAAAAGATTTTTCCATTAAATCAAAATTTTGATTCTTCTGATAAATCCTTGCAGTTTCCATTAAAGCCTGGGCCGCAAAATCATTATTTTCCAAAGTATACGGTTTTAGAAGTTCCACTGCCCTGCCATATTTTTTGCCATCCGACAATACAGACGCACAGAAAAGAACCGCTTTTTCTTCTTTTTCCCGAGACTTAACAGATTTTACAAAACGTTCCGCCTGAACTGCTGCTTCATCAAACTTTTTTAACTGCAATGCAGATTTTGCAGCATATTCATAGGCATCGGAAGCAAAATCAGTGTATTTTTTCTGAACATTACATGCATCAAAATAGCGATAGGCCTCTTCAAAACGCCCTGAAACATAACAGCAATATCCTGCATAAAATAATGCCGAAAGACGGTAAAAATTCTCTTCATCACTAACATTTTTAAGGAAAACTGAAAAATCAGAAACAGCGTCTTTCCATCTTCCAAGATTTACTTCATTCAAACCGCAAAGATAATACGCATAAACAAGAGAATCATTTTTTGAAGAATTTGCCGTTTTTTGAACTGCAGCTTTATTTTTCTGATTTAAAACTGCCTTTTTTGCAAATTCAAGGCTTTCACTATATTTTTTTAGCTTATACAAAACTTTTGCATATTCAAGATTCTGTTCTACTGCAGGAGCATTTACAACAGAATAAAGTTTTTCTGCTTCTTTCAATCTTCCTGTTAACGAACAGACAGACGCAAAAAGAACGACATATTCCTGTTTTGAATCATAATCAATTTCTTTTAAAAGTGCGTATGCCTTTTCGAAATCTTTAAGATTAAAATATGCCATAGCCGCAATATAAGAAGAATCATTATCTGGCTGATTTATACATTCATACAGCAAAGGAATTTCGTTCCATTTAGAAAGTTTTGCCTTTATCTGAATGAGCAGTGAATAATAGGCATCGGAAATTTTCAATATGCCCTGATTTTCCTGCAATGCATCAACTTCTGTACGAATTGCTTCAACATTCTGTTCTATTTGAGACAACGTTTTTTTCTGAATTGAAGGCTGATTTTCTTTAGATGCAGCATTTTCTACAGAAAGAACATCATTTTCAATATCAATCATATCAATTTTACACTGATAGATTTTTGAAATGATTTTATATGCAGTGCCTTCTTCGCAAAGCTGTTCTGCCGATTCAAGATACGTCATTGCATCCTGATAATTCTGAAGATTATACGAATCTATTCCAAGACGAATCCAGAATTCACACAAAAGGCTTGGGTCATCAGAAAAAGACTTTTCGGTAATTTCAAAAAGCACGTTTGTATCAAGTTTGAGCGTAGGATTATTCTTAGAAAGAATATAGGCTTTCTGCATACTTAGAACTGCAAGCTCTTTTATGCCCGAACAAATGATGTCGCAGTAATAATCGTAAGCCTTTTTTATATTTTCGACGCTACCAATATTTTCCAGCGCAACTGCCGCCTGAAGTTTCAAGCTGTCATACACCTGAACGGAAAAAGCGTTCTGATTCAATTGATCAAAGAAATTAACGTTTTTGAAATAATAAGCGTTTTCTTCAAGCAAAACCGCATTTTTATTATATGCAACGGCAAGTTTCTGACACATTTCATCATATTCAGATTTTGAAAAAGATTTTCCATTGCTTACTGCATATTCAAGAAAAGGAAGCACCTTATCAAAGGCTTCAAGCTCATAAAGAATTCGTGCCGTATAAAAACATGCCTGGCCGTAAAAAACATAATCTGATTCACGTTTGCATGCAGACATACATTCATGCAAATACTTTAATGCATAATCAAAATCATTAAGATAAAAAGCCGACTGTCCAAGGAAAAAACAAACTTTTTCGTAATCATGGTCTCCAATATTAACTGAAGGAATGATTTTTTCCAGAAGTTCACGGGCTTCCTTATAACGATTTAAATGAACCAGCGACTCACCTTTTAAAATAGCCGACGGCAAAATATATACCGATTCAGGATAATTATCTTTCAGCGTATTGAATTTTTCGATTACGCCGGGATAAAAACCGTTCTTATAAGAAAGATTGATTTCGCTGTAAAGTACGACTTCCGGCTGATTCACCTGGGAAAAAAGCCTGGTCGGACAAATAAAAAAACACAATGCAATAAATGCCAGAATTTCTTTTTTCATACAAAATACTTCTAATCTGTTTTTAATTTTAAAGTGAATGAAAAATCACTTTGAAAGCGGATAAAATCTCTCGCTTGCCTTTACTCTTGTAAGATAGACAAAATCGTCTGCAAAACGACGGCAGAATTCATCAAGTGTCAATTCCCGTCCATTCATAAAAACAAAACAAGAAAAACTTCCATTGGTTTCAAAATAAGGCATAAAAAGCACACATTCATTAAATGCCTTTACCTCAGGAACAACTGTTCTGTCTGTACGACGTACCGCTCCAAAATATATTGTTTCAGGTTCAGTTGAAGCAAGTATATAAAACAGAGTTTTTATGTTTGCAGTCTGATAACCTGAATCATGAATGAAAGTTACTGAATTTTCAGTTTTATTTGAATTTATTTCTGCAGCAAACGGTTCAACCGTAACATCAACACCCGACTGATTAAACAGATATTTTGTGCCGGTATTTACAGAAATAACTGCCGAAGCCAGATTACGAATCCAGTTCAAACTGAAAAAAAGATTGTAATCTTGTGACAAAATGCCCTGCCGTCCTGTTTCTTTAACATGCACGGTTTCTTCAAGCAACGGTTCGCGTTTAAGCTGTCCGCCTGTAATCGGTTCAACAAGTCCGTCGGCAACCCATTTTAAAAATCCCTGCGAAGAAAGATAAATCTTATCATCTTCCAGCAATGAAGTATCAAAGGCTTTTCCTGTAAGCAGATGAACAAGCTGTCCGTTTTCATCATACATTGCATTTTCGGTATACATTATATTAGGAAGCTGTTCGCGTATTACACCTGCCATCTGTTTTGTTCCCTGGAAACGTTCCGGTTCAATTCTGACGTAACGCCATGGCAGTTTTGTTTTTGTGATGGAGTATGCCTGTTCTATTGAAAATGAATAGAATTTTTCAAACGGGATTCCTGTTGAAACTCCTTTTGCGGCATAACATCCGAATATTATAAGATCTGCAAGAGCAATTTTTCCATACGGCGAAAACTGAAGAAAAACATCACTATTCTGTAAGAAATAATAGCGAACCCTTATAGGTTTATCCGTCTTCTTATCTTTTATAAGAACCCAGCTTCCAGGAATATCTCCAGGAAAAACGGTCTGTTCTTCGGAAACCTTGCCGCGTTCAGAATAGATGTCTACAGTAATGGTCGTTTTTGGAGCAACAAAAATACTGTAAAAAGTTTCCGATTCTTCAAGGCGTACCTGAAACATTTCACCGCTCGAACTGTAATAAACTTCAGGCTTGTTATTACGGACAGTTTCAAGAGATGCTTCAAACCATCGTTCAATAAGTTTTGCACGTATTTCCGAAGAATCAGGAATACCAAAATGATTATAAGCTGCAAAAACAGGCATAATTTGAAACAACACTAAAACGGCAAGTATAATTCTTTTCATTTTGCCCTCCGTTTATTAAAACTGAGCAGGTTCAGTATCAGTTGCACCTTCTGCACGACGAATTTCCGCTTTTACAATACTTCCATCCGGCATACGAATCATTCCGTCTTTTATTTCATCAGGGTGATTTCCAACCGGTGCATTTGAAAGTAAAAGTTTAAGGCGGTTCAACTGATTAACTTCTGAACTGCCCGGATCGTAATCGATTGCGCTGATATTTGCATTCGGGAAACGACGACGAAGTTCTTTTATCATTCCCTTTCCTGTTACATGGTTAGGAAGGCAGGCAAACGGCTGAACGCACGCAATACTCGGGGCACCTTCGTGAATAAGTTCTACCATTTCTGCAGTAAGGAACCAGCCTTCACCAGTGATATTTCCAATCTGTACGATATCGTCAACGCCTTTCATTAAATCATAGATAGAAGAAGGAGCTTCAAAACGGCGGCTTTTGCGAAGATATTTCTTCATTTTTCTGCGGTACAATTCCAGTCCCCATACAAGAAGACGCGCATTACGTTCAGTTTTTTTAGGGAATGCAAGCTGTTCGTGACGGAAAATACCAGTAGAGAATGAATAGAAGAAGAAATCTGCCAAATCCGGCATTACGCATTCAGCACCTTCGCGTTCAATTGTTTCTACAATCTGATTATTTGCAGTCGGATGGAATTTTACAAGGATTTCTCCAACTACACCAACGCGCGGCTTTTTAATTGGTTTAAGCGGAAGGTTATCAAAATCACAGATAATATCGCGCAAAAGTTTGTGATACTTGTGCCCTGAAACACGCTTACTGAATAAAGTTTCTGCACGGGCATTCCATTTTTCGTACATCTGATTTGCGCTGCCTGGAACTGCTTCGTAAGGTCTTGTGCGGTAAAGAACACGCATAAGCACATCACCAACCATAATTGCCTTTACAAGATTATCAAGCAGAGGGAAATTGATTTTAAAGCCCGGATTTTTTTCGAAGCCCTGAGCACTTAAACTCAAAACAGGTATCTGTCCCCAGCCGGCATCATTTAAAGCGCGACGGATAAAGCCGATATAGTTTGTAGCACGGCAGCCACCACCAGTCTGTGTAATGATGAGGGCAACTTTATTTAAATCATATTTGCCGCTTTCAAGTGCCGCAATCATTTGTCCTGCAACCAAAAGGGAAGGATAACATGCATCGTTGTTTACATATTTAAGTCCTGCCTCAACTGCTTTAGGGTCAACGGCATCAAGAACTACAAAATTGTAACCGCACGCACCGAATGCCTTCTGCAAAATGCGGAAATGAATCGGCGACATTTGAGGACCGATAATCGTGTAGTTTTTGCGCATTTCTTCGGTAAAGATTACGCGGTTGTAAGCAGAAGATTTTTTTACAATCTTTGTTTTATTTCGGCGGCGTTCTTTTACAGCAGCAATCAGCGAGCGGATACGGATTCGAACGGCTCCAAGGTTACTTCCTTCGTCAATTTTTATAAGAGTATACATTCGGCTCTTTGCACGAAGGATTTCATCAACCTGGTCTGCAGTAACGGCATCCAAACCACAACCAAAAGACGTAAGCTGAACAAGTTCAAGGTCCGGCATTTCGGAAACAA